>NC_019756.1 GCF_000317495.1 Crinalium epipsammum PCC 9333 | reverse complement strand
TAAACTATTTTTGCTTTGCTGTCTAAATAATAACAGATGATAACAAAATTTTAAAATTAATACTTTTGTTATCATCTGTTATCAAACTGTAATCTTTGCGAAAGTTAGTTTATTCTACTAACCTATACTTCTTCTCCTTCCGTTTCCAGTCAAAATACAGATGCCCTTCATCAACCTCAGCTTGGCTATCCTCACCGACTAAATCGCTTGGTTCCTGCTCTAACTCCTTAAGGTACTCCTTCAAAACTCCACCAGTGGCGATCGCTCTAGTCTTGTGCATCTGCCGCGTCAGTTCTAAAAACCATTCCCTATCAGCCACAAGGTCTGATTCCTTAGTGCAGTACTTCAGTAATTCAGGCACTAAACTAGCAGGGCTTTGACCCTTCTTAATCGCCTGTACGTCTAATACTGGGTTGTAGTCAATCCGCAATGACTGTCGCCACATCTCAACCCATTCATCCTGCCTGATATAGTTTTTTCCGAAGTAGCCAGGAGCAACCATTAACAAGCAATGGAAATGAGGATGAGCCGAACCATCTTTACCCCTGGTGACTTCAGTTGACTTAATCCAGCCAATTGCAGGGAAAGCTTTTAACTTGGTCATACGCTTGAATGATTCGTGCATATGCTTAAGTGTTTCCCTTAGCTCTGTTATCTTGCAGTTACGCAGTGTCAGGGTAAGAAATAACCAGCGATGAGTCGGGTACTTCTTGATAATCCTGGGGAGAATCTTATAAGCTTTAGCTTTCCACATTAGCGATCGCCTCCATTGGCAGACCGGACAGTGACGAACGCGGCAAAATCTAGCTGCTGCTAATTTAAGCTTATATACTCCCTCATCTTGATCTGGCGTTAATCTGAAGTCCAATAATTCTGAACAAAAATAAGCGCGATCGCTGTAACCTTGAAATTCACTGCCAACATAATATGCTGATACTTTATCGGCGTTACTCCTATGTTTATCCCAAGGCTTGTCACGAGATGACAAATCGGATAAACTAGGAGCATCAGTATTTTTTTGCTCCGTGTCTGTTTGTTCAGGCAAAACATAGCCCGTTGATTAGTGTGCGTGTGGTAACCTCACTTTATCAACGGGCTAATTGTTTGTCAATTCACCGTGATTTGCGCTACATCCCTTGTGGGGATTGGGATAACGGTGCAGCTTACGCCGCCCGTTATCCCTCATAATTCAAGTGAAGGCGGAGCTAACGCCTCGCTTAATTATCAATCCCCGTTCTTGGGCTCCTTACCCTTCTCTTTGCGCTCCAAGTTGTCTATAACATCCAAAGCATTTTTGGATACTACGGCTGTAGCAGACGCTGCCTGAAATAATAAAGGTAAAGAATTTTTAAATCCTTCTGCTCCTACCGATACACCAGCAAGAACAGAAAAAGCAAGAGTTACTAGCCCAACTAAAGCGACTTTAGAGAACTTAGTCATTGTCAATTACCTAATCCTTATTGAGAATGGCTGATTACACTCACCTTGCCTCACGACAAATATGAGTGAGCAATTCTCTCCTACGGATTGTCTCTTGACCGACTTTGTTTAGTCACTTATCAACCTGCCAAGTTGGGTTTTGATTCCATCTAACAATTTAATCAATAAAGATGGAAAGAGCAACAAAAATATATCCTAAGTAGTGGCTTAGTTTATATTTTTCTGAAGGCAAATTAAATATCGTCGCTCCAGCTATTCCACTTGCCCCGTCGTAAGTGAGGTTCATCCCCAGGTAAAGCTAATCTCAATATTTCCTGCTTATCCATCGTTCGCCAATCTTCAGGGCTGATTGAAGCTGCATAAGTTTTGTAGAACAAGTCTCGCTTTTGTTCAATACTTAAAGGTGGCTCACCAAAAGCATCACGAAAAAAGTCATTGAGAGCCAACTTGGTAAATGACTTCTGTAAAGCGATCGCTGCTTTTCTCTTAGCTTGAACACCATATATGATGCAGCAGTTAAAATCATCTAAATTAATAGTCGTATCTTCAAACTGATTTCCTTGGTTTGACTGACCGAGGACTTTTTCAATATTCTCGCTGAATCCTATACCCTCCAAGGCTTTAGCTGTACGAGGAGTTTCTCCAGTAACAGCATCTCGTAACCATCGATCGCTATAACCTAAAATACGACTAGCTCCAGCCAGCCCAATTCTAAATTCACCATCAGGCATCCGATAACCGTCAACGGTCAAACCATCAAAAAATTCAACTGTTGCTCTTTCTGCTTTAATGGGTTCTTCCATGTAGAGATTTCTAAACTACTATCTTTAAGGCTACAACCGACGCGCCATCGGCAATCAAACAATCCCCCGCCCACTTATTATCTCGTCTGCCACTTCATGTCAAGGGATGTCGCTAACTGGCTGTAGAGAATTTGGTTGCCCTTCGGGATCGCTTCGCTCAACCAAATTCAACAGCCCTTAACGCTCAAACCCTTGACACAAAGCTTCGGCAGACTGAGGAGTGGTGGTCACGGGGGATTATTTATATACACTGACTCTTAACTACCACATCTCCCTGTAAAATCTCTCGCAAGCATCATTAAATCTTGAACTCAAATCCTCTGGCGTTAGCTCTCCCCAAGTCCTTGCTTCATCCATAATTTTGATGCTACCTATGGTCAACTCAGGGTAATCACTAGATGCAACGTTATATATAATGCTCCGTATTTCCCAAGGATCATCATTTTCGTCGTGAAAAATGAAGTTGTCGTAGGCGAACTCAACACCGTCAGTATCCGTGTAATACACCCTTTCTATGCGGTTAAATCTTAGCATGGCTTTAACTGTTAAAGCTTGAAACAATATTGATTACATTGATAATAGCTTGATAACAACTTAAAGTATATGTTATCTTAATGTTATCTTATCCTGATAACAGCTATGCCTAGTCCTTTTTTCTCTGGTCGTATACCTGAAGATCTGAACGAACGTATTCAGCAGCACTGCGCTGAAACTGGAGAAAGTAAAACTCAGGTGCTTCTAAATGCTCTATCTAAGTATTTAGACTTTCCTATTAAGCCTCCAGCAACTACGGGCATATCCACAGAAAGGTTTAGCCAGCTTGAGCGACGGGTGACTGAATTAGAGAAAAAGCTAGAAATAACAAATGTTAGCAGTGCCGATAACAGTATGGCTGAAGTAGATAGAGTAAGTGATAACAACAATAATTTAGTTGAACAGCCTGATAACAATTTGATTAAAGAAAATGAGACAAGTGGTAACAATGCAGACGCAGTTAAAGAACCTGATAACAGCGATAACGCTGATAATCAAATTGTAAGGTCAATTAACGGGGATCGAACCCAACTGTCTATTTCAGGTATTGAGCAGCAGCCAGTTGAAGTTAACCAGAGCGATCGCAAGCCTTGGATTGTTAAGACTAACGATGCTCCTAATTTACCAGGATTAGAAAAAATGGATAAAAATAAAGTATCTCAGAAGTTGAGAAATACCAAAGCTGCTGAAAAAACAGAAGTCAGGATTGGGCAATACCTTTTAAGGTATTGCGGCAAAGAAGAAGGAATTAAAGTTAGAGGATCGTTACTCTGGGAAGTTATACCAGACGATAACACTTGATAACATACAGCACAAAGTTATCGCGTTAGTAATTATTCCCTGAAATCACTAACCTGATAATTCATAACAGCAGCAGCAAATTTGACAGCCTCGACAGGCTTTTTACTTTCATACTTAATTTGAGCTTCAGCTATGCGTTGAATCATTTCAATCTTTTTTAAAGAATTCTGCCCAAAATGATCACGGTTAAGCGCACTTTTACCAATTCCAAGAATTTCCTTAATTGTTTTTGATCTTTTACCAAACAGCGCAAAGTTAAGAGTATCAAAGGCTTCGCAATAGTTTTGGCTAGGATATTTTTCTTGTCTAGGATGCTCAAGATAATACTGTTTAATTGAATCACCCATAAACCAAAACGTTTCTTTAGTCAGCATCCTAGCTTTTAACCAACTTTGACGTTCCTCTTTTTCAAACCTTATTCCAAAAGCATCACAAAAAAGCTGATGTAAAGATAAACCAGCTAGAACATCTCTAAATTCTTGAGCCTTAACATTGCCCTTTCGGTCTAATCTAGCTAGTAAAACTTCAAAGGTTTTTAAAGAAATAGCATTAATAGGCTTAGGGTTGAACTCGGTTTTTAACTTGACAAAATCTAATTTTACGTGGGACTGGAAACCCGTGTTAATAAAAGCTTCTAGCTGTTTTGAGCTTCTATTTGGTGGGACTAGATCAATGTCAGCCATCTGGGGAACAGCAATGTAAAAATTGCCGTTTTCGTCCATTAACCCATCAATTACCAGAAAGCCTATATTAACGTCTGTTACTTCCGCAGACAAAACTAAGGTTGTCATTATGTAATCCTAACTTTTCAAATACAGTTTTGTTTTTAAAACTATCAATCTTTTAACTTTACTTATTTTAACTAATAAATCTTTTATTCGCACTAAAATAAAAAGCTTAGTTAATGGCT
>NC_019755.1 GCF_000317495.1 Crinalium epipsammum PCC 9333 | reverse complement strand
ATATAACAACTAACATACGCTCTCGCTCTTGCTAGTTAAATTGCAATCAATTGTTAAATTATCAACCTAATTTTTTGACTAATTATAGCTAAATATCTCGCTTTGACATCAGTACAAATGTACTTAATAAATTACTATGTAACTAAGTTTTGTATTAAGGCTATTTGAGCCTCCATTTGCTCCTTTGAAATTAGTTTCAGTGAGATTGCTAATGTCCACAATTACTAAGCTAACAGGTAGACCTTTGTTAAAAATGTTGAGTTAGCCAACTTTTCAGTGCAGATCAAATCAGCTTCAATAAAAATATCACTCCTAAAAATTAACTGGTAGTAGTTTGGGAAGTAAATTTAATAAAAAGTTGAATTGTCAGCAGAGTAAAATTTGGATATCTATTTTTCCTATAGCTCGAACAAGATTATCTAAGTAGGCAGAAACAATTAGCAGTAAATTAGAAAATTTTCCTTCTATATGTTGGCACTCTGCTTATTTATCAGGTAAACTAGAAGTAATTAGATCCAAAAAATAAATATGTCGGTAGCCTCACCAAGGAGCCGCAACTGTTACTAACAGTTGCGGCTTCTTTTTTGCCATTTTTTTCAGAAGCCGCACTTGGAAAACTTTCCAATTATCACAACTGTTAGTTTTAAAAACGCCAAAAAACGCTTCGTACTTTCAACTGTACGAACTAGCTTAACTCTCTAAAGACTCAAATCCAATTCCCGCTTACATAGTCAGAGTTTTGTCCCCAAAACTCCCGCCAAATGGCTGATGATACCCTGTTTATCTCCGGACTCATTTTCGTACTAATTTTAGGAAAATTACCTCATGGCTACTCACAATTTCAATGTCTACTCAACAATGATTAACTGGAGTAAAAGTGATGAAGTTAAAAATACTCCTCAAATTTTTAAGCATCTAAAAACTGCTTTTAAGTACTGGATTTTGCAAGAATTTGACTCTCATTTTAATCCTAATTCTACTACCCCAAAGCAGCTAGAAACTTATTTACGTAAATTTCTTGTGATTAATTTAAATCCTGATGCTTTACTAGAGATTTTTGATCGAAGATTTGACCAGGCAGTTGCGAACGGATTAGTTTCTAGTACTACTAAAGGAAATTACCGTTCCGCTTTAGGCAGATATGTACAGTGGATAAAAGAACAACTTTGGTATGAAGAATTGTTTCCTTCCTCTCTACCTGTTTATGCTCCACCTTTAGTATCAGCTTCCCAGAAAAAACCACCATTACGTTCTAAGGCTGAAAAGGAATATGCTTTTAAAGATGCAAATATGCCATTAGCTTTACAACAAAACATGGATTTTTGGCGGAGTTTTTGGCAGGGCAAAGTTGTCCTATTTACACAAAATAAAGTTGATGCAGGTAATGAAAAAACTACTGCTTCTCAAAGAAGACAACAGCGGGAACAACGACGGCAAGAACTGACAGCCAAGGGAACAGAATATTCGCGCCCCCAGGTGAATATCATCGCGAACTCGACCTACAAACGCTATAAAAAAATAGTTAATTGCTTTTTTGGTTGGTTAGTTCATTTTGAAGAATATCACCCCGATGAACTTAACTTACTAATGCTGACAGATATTGTGTTGATTGAAGAGTTCTGTGTTTGGTTATTGACAGAGCGTAAGTGTACTACTAGCAGTTCTGTTAAGGTAATCCAAGCAGTAATTAGTATAGCTAAGTGTTTCACTTACGAGCAATCAAGCACTCGTGATTGGTCGGATATTCCGCTTGTGCAGCAGTTAAAAAATTTGCAATCTCATTATCTCGAACAATACAAACAGCAAAAGCCACAGTTGGATCAAAAACGATGGGAAAACAAAGAAATTACCCATGAGCAAGCACAATTAGTAGTGCAATACCTGCGCTCTTGTTGTGCAGAGCGTTCTAATTCTGGAACTCTTCGCACTGGGAATAAAATTGTTTGGAACTGGCAGGTGTATTTGATGGTAAAGATTTTAGTTTATGCACCTATTCGCCAGGAGGAGTTACGCAAACTAATTTTCGGTAAGACCTTGATTAAGGTCAAGGATAACAATGGTACCTTCCGTTATGCTGTGAAACTGAAAGAGCATAAAACCTTTAATCAAACTCATAAGGTTCGGTTTTATCCTTTACCAAGTATTCTTACTGCTGATTTAGATATGTGGTTGCAAGTAATTCGCCCGAAAGCACTCTTGGCTACCAAAGATTTGTCAACCTGGTTAGCTTTTACAAATAAGAAGTTGACGGATGTCGAGAAATTGCAACAGCAGTTAGAGGATGCACAACAAGGAATTTTACCCGCGTCCGTGAAGAATGTTGATAACTACATTACTGAGAAGAAAAGAGAATTGAGGGCGATTAATAGCTGCATAGAGGTGTTTGAGAAAGTCAAAGAAAATGCCGCCGTTTGTGAAAATGTATTTTTCAGTTTGGGTTTCTCTACCCCAAAAAGTTTTGCTCAACCTTACACTGATCAGCGAGTGCACAATGTTACGAGTTTTGTTTCTGCTGCGGTCGGCAGAGCAACTAAGGCTTTGTTTAATAAGGAATGCTTTTTAAATCCACATGGGTTCCGCAATATTGGTTCTAAGCAAGTACGGAAAGTGGGTAATGATAAGGCAGCATTCAGTGCGTTGGTTGGTCATAGCTTGGAAGTTGATGATGATTATGCTGCACAAATTACTTCTGATTATGAGTTGATTATTGCTTCTGTTGATGGTTGGTGGTGTGTTAAATATGAGTAATTGGAGTTGAGGTGACACATGGGGTATTTATGAGCAAACTAAGTACCCCATGTGCGCTCTTTTCTAACATTTTTTCCCCGCCTGGGAGATTGAAAAATTTAGCTGCTGCAATAATTTTTGGTAGATAAGCGCGAAGCTGTCACCAGGGGCAATTTAGACTAAAGTCCTTATTCCATAAGCATTTCAAAACTAGATTCTCCGGCCATCGCACTGAGTGAAATCTTGCAGAGTTTGCGAAGCTCCTACAGGATCAGACACTTGAGCAGATTTATTAAAATAGCTGAAAATGAGATACAGCAAAATTTTTATTGATTTTAATTGAGGGGCGACTTAACCCCTCTCAACCACTGAAAGCGGCAAGCCCTATCTAAATTGCCCCGTATGACAGCCTTGCGCTTATCTGCCCCTACTAGAACGAGAAAGTGGTAGGACAGTTAAAGGCTTGCTCTCATTGGGTTTCAGCCAACAAATTCAAAAAGTGGTAGGACAGTTAATTAAAGGAGAAAGAGAACCCCAAACAATTAATCTCCGTGATTTTAATAGGTTAATCGTTTATGCGTAGAAGTTTTAAATCTCTGTAGTAGAACACCAGAGGAATTTGTTCGACTAAGTTCTTTTCCGGATTCGCCGCTCACTTCTGAACACAGAGCGATCGCCAACTCCGATTAATAGAGCTAACTGTGCTGTTGTTAGTGATTCACCAAGGTTATCAACTCCAGCCTGTATTTCATCTAAAGACTCATTATTTAGTGATTCATTAGATGATTCACTTTGATTTGCTAATTGGGAAGTTTGAACATCAGTTTTGAATGATTCATTAAGTAATTCATTTGGTAAATCACTCTTAGCATTAGCTTGGCTTGGCTCTGTGGATGTATCCAAGCCTGAACTTCTTAAGTTGATAGCATCAATAATAGGTAACTTTTCTTCAAGGTGCGCGAACCGACAGGTCGGCGCTTGCGCGATCGCAGATTCACTTGCTTGATGAGTAACCTCTAATTGCTCCAAGGATGAATCTAAAAGTGAATCACTTACTGATTCGTCCGGTGCTTCACTAGCTGAAATTCCTTGATGATTCTGAAACTTAAGTAGTGGTAATTCATTTTGGATTACTAATGATTTACTTGTGTTTACAGCTTTTTTACTGGCATCACTAAGGGATGTTGAGCGCAATGAATTACTAGGTGATGGTCTTTGGTAACTGGATAATAAAGCTTGTCCCCTTACCCTCTGCACTTTCAACCCCAAGTGTCCCTTGATGCGCTTCAGTAATACTTTTAGCCAAAAATAATCCTAATCCCCAGCCAGTTTGCTCTTCAGCACAGACGGTTCGACGAAATTGTTGAAATAGGATTGATTGAGCGTTTAGAGCAATCGGATTGCCTTCATTATGGATAGTAAGGTTGATCTGCGTTTCAGTTTGCTGGAGCGTAAGTATAATCGGCGTATTAGGAGCGCCATATTTCACAGCGTTAATTGCTAAATTTTCAATCACTCTTTGTATTTCTTTACGGCTGCAATTCGTTTTGACCTCAGAATCAGAAATTACCACAAACCGCTCTCCATAAAGGGCAGATAAGCGCGATGCTGTCATACGGGGCAATCTAGATAATATTGCAGCGCGAGAGTGTTTTGGAGGGGTTAAGTCGCCTATCTATCAAAATTAATAAAAACTTTGCTATACCTCGTTTTCAGCTATTTTAATAAATATGCTCAAGTGTCTAATATTCCAGGAACTGAGCAAACTAGGCAATAGTTTTCAGCTAGATTGCCCCTGGTATCCCATAAGCTAGTTTTACCCCCATTAGGCATTATCTAATACGGACGGTGGGTGACACCAGGGCGAGCGCATCACTGTTTACGGCTAAAGGTAGTAAAACCTGCGTAGTAAGGCTTGCAGTTTCTTTAAGAACCGAATTCCAGAATCACAGAACTGCTGATGCTGGTAATGATGAGCCGATATTCTGTAGCCGTAAGGGAAAAGGTAAGGGATTTTTAAGCCGTGAGTACCTTACTAATCTTGTGAAGAAAGCAGCTAAACGTTGGTGCAAGTGATAGTGTTAGCGCTCATTGGCTTCACTCAAATAACTTCCCTAGGAAGACGAAGTTAAGAAAAATTTCTTTCTCCTGCGTCATAATGAGCCAAAAGTTCGCTAGCATCCATATAATTTAATTTCCTATAATCTAAAATCCAAACAAGTAAGCACCTTCTTAATTAGCTTTTGGTTTATCCTTTGGTGAGCTTGGGGCCAATATAAACAACTTTGATCTTATTTTGACCTTGGGAACGAGGCCACTCAAAATGTATTCGGATTTGTGGCGTTTTTATCTTTCCATGCCAAGAACAAAAAATCTTTTTATTTTTATCATCGGGATCAGGAAATGTCATTTCCTGCTTAAAATTGCTTTTGTTTGTTTCTGACTCATCAGTGAACCATGCTTTTTTACCCATAAAGTGCTCATTTAACAACTCTATACCTGTCTGTGAAAGTTGACCATCTATGTCACTTTCCATAACAAGTTGGTTAAGCACATGAAGTAGTTCAAAGATCCTTTTTCTTACTTGTTGACTGAAAGGTACGGGCAGTAAGCAATCTATAGCAGTATCTGAGATAAGTAAACCTTCAAACTGAGGTTTAATCTCGACATAAACATCTTGCCAGCAAGAGTAAGTTTTGGATTCCTGTATTAATTTAACTAATTCTTCAAGATTCCAACAATTATCTACATGAATGACATCGAGGGGGTCTTCAGAAAGACCTTGCTGAACTAATAATGGACTTATTGTGAACTGAAGCGAACTCCCTTGAAAACTAAATACCCCACTATCAATACCTGCAAGTTTCCGGCGAGATGCTTCCCCTAATCCTTGATCGGTGACATCGCGTGACTGACATTCAAAATAGTCATCTTGATTAGGCTGTCGGTTATCATCCCAAAATGGCCCAGATTTAGTTACCCAGTTAAGTACTAATTTTTTAAAATCATTATCGTTTTTTTCACAAACAGCTTGGCGAAGGTTAGCAACTGGTGTTACCAGTCGTAAATGAAGCAAGCGCGAACAATATAGTTGGCTACGAAATGTTGGATCGCTGTTCCTTCGTTTAAGCAAATCTTCTAATACTGAACAAAATGACTGCGAATCAGGGAACTGTCCGTCTAAAGACAAGTCATTAATATGCCATTCCATCATTCCCAACCCGCAAGTTTAGCCAAATCTTTTTCTGATTGATTAAAGAAACCATCAGGCCATTCGCTGAGATTACCGTCTGAATCGATTAATGGCGAAACAACATGGGGCAAACCAGTGGCTGTTGATTCTTGGGGGTGACTGAAAAAGTGTACTGCAACTTGATCTGGCATAATTTTCTCATTTTTCACAGCTAATCGAACTCCATTAAGAAGATGATCGCTATGAGTTTCAATAATCACTTGAACTCCAGCAGCAGCAATTTGAGATAAAAATAGACCTATCTGCGATTGTCCTAAAGGGTGAAGATGTGCTTCTGGGCTATCAATGATCAAAATCTGTTGAGGTTTTGCGAGTAGTCCTGCCACAATTACAGGAAAAGCATACGTCAGTCCATAACCAATATTTGAAAGTCTTCGCCAATCACTAAGGTCTCCCATTCGCATTTCAAGGCGCACTAAACTGGTTTTTGTTATAGTTTGTGCATTTGCTTGGGCTCCTAAAAAAAGCTGGCTTGCCCAAGCGTTGAATTGACGACGTAAAATTGCTGCTTTGTCAGATGGATTACGACGTAACTCATCAACGTCGTCATCAAGAGATTGCTCAAACCACCAAGGTGCAAATTCACCCTGAACTCCAACATTAGCATGAACTAGAGCTCCTTCTTCAGGGGCAGGAAATACTTCAGCCGTTCCGATTCTGACTGCACTTAGAAAAATGATTTCACGTAATCTTTCCATTAATTGCACTGCTTCAGTAGCAGACCCAGAGGGCAAAAGCATATCCAAAGTTTTAATATCGCTATCGCTATATTCGTTTGTCCCCTCAACACTTTTGATTTTGAGGTTTTGAATTTGTAGAGCAGCGTCTTGCGCCTGCAAACTCCATGCAATTTCAGTAATGTCATCTTCAACAGAAAACATGACATTAGGCTTTCCAGAATTTAACACCTCGCCCAGTGTTCCTAAACGGACAAGCGAACTATTTAAGTTCAACTTTGTTGCTCTGTTATTAGACCGCAACGTTTGAGTAAGTAACAAAAGACTCTGTAAAGCTGTTGACTTACCTGCGGCATTGAATCCTGTTAGTAATGTCATAGGAGCTAACGGTAATGAGAGAGAATTAAAACATTTAAAATTGACAATTTTAAGTCCTGTTAACATTAACAAAATACCTTTTTAATAACAACTTCCATCATTTGAAATCGGGATTTCACTTGTTTTGAACTATTGGTTGAAACAGTAATAGCTTGTAAAAAATCTTCATTTCTGACCAAATCCTTAACTACCTCTTTTAATAATTTTTTTCTCTCTGTAACAATCCCGTAATTTAAATTTGCAAGCAAAACTGAACAGCAATCAAATAATGCTATGTTTAGTACCTGTCGATTTTCAGGTTCAGGCTCATAAGCTAGAGATTTTCGGAATGAGTGTTTGCCAAAAAGCAAATAATTTACCTCCATTGAATTTTGAAATTCTTGAGTTAAATCTTCTAGCTTATTTTCTGAAAAAGTATTCATTTTTTCTAATGATTTTGCCAAAAAATCATCCATATCGCTTTTGTACTGTTCTATGTCCAACAGTCGAAATGCACAAAAACGATTAATTGCTTCTCGATCACGCATGGTTTTCTTACTGAGACTATTACCAGTTGCCTTAAGAAATGCTTGGCTCTCAGCAGCTTTAGCAAGCCACCGAGTTGCAGATCCATTAAATAGGCAATTACGCATTTGTTGACGCGCTAGAGGTTCACCACTGTTGACTCTCTCAAAAATATCCAGTTTTGCTCTTTGGGGAGCTTTAGAATCAATGATATAAAGAGTAAGCTGAGTATCTTCAACTCGCTCTTGTAAATGAATAGGTAAATCACGAAAATATTTACCTGTTAGGTAAATTTCTTGGTCGGTCTTTTCTCCACCATGTCCTAGTTTATTAAGAGCAAAATCATTATTTAAGTATTCGTAGAATGTTGTCAATCGCTGTAATCCATCAACAATAATGATACGTCCATCGTCAGCTTCGGCTACATAAAAAACTGGCAAGGGAATACGCATTAAACAAGATTCAATTAGTCGAGACTGCTGCTTAGGTGACCAAACAAAACCTCGTTGAAAATCAGGATTTAGGATATAGCGATTATTTTTAATTCTTTTGACGACTTCGCCAAGTGTTCGCTGTTCTGTGCGTACAAAAACAGAGTCAAGAGGATATTCTCCCCACCCTACAGACTCTAATTCTTCGAGTCCTTCAATTTTTTCATTTTCTTGAGGAATACTTTCTACGTTGTCATTCATAATAACGTTATTCTCCTTCAAGACATCTCTGACTAAAATCTTGACTACATCTCAAAATCAGTAACACTTCTCCTTGCCTCGTAAGTTAGGCACACTCTTCTGAATCTCTTAATATATTTATACCTTTCTAATCCGGTAAGTACCTAGATATCTATACATCTGGATATCTGTAATGTACATTAAACTAATTCCTTTTTATTTACTTAACTTAAACATAGCATTGTGCAAACTTGTGCCTGTGTATCTCTCAGTGGGGGTCAAGGGAAGACAACTGTAATCTTTAACTTGTCACTGTTGCTAGCACAGCAAGGTAAAAAGGTGCTGGCTGTTGACTGTGACCCCCAAGCTAATCTGACTTTTTACCTAAATCATGAAGTAGAGCCTAACCAGCCCACTTTACTAGAAGTTCTCAATGGTAAGGTACAGACAGAAGATGGCATTTATTCAACGACTCACGAAAATCTGTTTTTAATGCCATCTGACCGAAGTTTATTTAAAGTTTCAGAGTATCTAGCTAGTAGTGGTACGGGTGCATTTATTCTTAAGTTGAGACTAAAAGCAGTACAAAACTTGTTTGACCTTGTACTAATTGACGTTCAACCTTCCCGTTCCCAAATCTGCCTGACTGCTGTAGGTGCAGCAGATTATGCGTTGATTCCTGTAGAAGCTGCAACGAAGGGAGTTAATTCTCTAATTGATACTCTGGAGTTTTTAGAGGAGCAAGCCAGTGTCATGGCTTTTAATGGCAAAGTGCTGGGAATCATCCCATTTCGAGATCGGTGGGTAGGTTTAACCCAAACACTCGAAAGTAGAGAGAACATAGCCACGATTAAAGAATTTGCTGGTGATATTCCAGTGCTGCCTTCCATCCGTGAATCTGAGCAGTTTAAACGAGCTATCCGTCAAGGGAAACTTCTATCTGACATCGGACAGAAGGATTTACAGTATCCATTTGAGAAAATGATTGAGGTACTAACAAATGAGCGATGATGCCTTGGAACGCTTGAAGACACGAAAACGCCCCTCTGTTCAAAGTCGAGATGCTTCTTTGATATCTAGCAGTGTAGATATCTCGACATCTAGATACCAAGAAACGGTCATACCAGGAAATCGAGAAATTCAAACTAAGCAGACGACACTGAGATTAGAAGCAGGAATTAGCGATCGCTTGATGGCAGTTACACGAAAAAATGGTATTAGCAGAGAAGTGCTGATTGAAGCTGTGTTTGAACACTATGAAGCAGATCCGCAAGCATGGGGGGAAATCTTAGCCGAAGCCAAGAAGAGGGCAGAACAACGGACAAAGCTTGCTAACATAAAACGGGCTAAGTCAATGATGCAGCGTTTTAGCCCTCCAGTTGATTGTTGATACATTCAGTTTTGAGGACTTCACCACTTTTTACTTAACTATTCCAGTCGCGTCGAAGCTTTAATATCCATTTCTTCAAGTGGTTTTTCAATCGCATTCCTGATCCAATTAGGGTCGAACTGCTGTTGGGTATGCACCCGCACTTCTATTTAAATCCGCAGGTAAAATATTCAATATTACTTAAGCGAATTCCTTCCATGTCTCTACCTGCTGTATTGCACCCTGATGTAGTTGACTTCCTCCGTACTGACGAACAGAGTAACTTGAAAGAAAGTGTATGGAAGTGTATCGAAAAGTTGAGACAGCAGCAGTTTGATAGTGGGTTGCGGGTCAAAAAACTCAAAGGAATAGCCAAGAAGGTTTGGGAAGCAAGAGTTACTAAGGCTGTTCGTCTTATTTTTACTTACGACAAATCGAGGACACCTCAGACAGGCAAAGCACAAGTCTACATTGCCGTTCAAGATATCTGTTTGGAACACGATGATGTATCTCAACGAGCCAAAGCCAGAAAGAGAACCCCTAGCGCCGAATGGCTGGATGCTGAACAACTAGAAGTTATTGGGAATCTTGAGACTGATAGCCTTACTTTGACTCTTGCCGAACAATCTGCCCTTGACGCAGCACAAGTAGAAGATTTGCAAATTCCCCCTGATTTCATAGATGAACTTTTGGGTAATATCCAATGGCAAGTTGTGAAATCAGAAGCAGAGTGGCAACGGGCAGTTATCCAAAGGGATGCCGATCTGCAATTGAAGCTCACACCTGAAGAATATGAACTAGCACATCTAGCTGAAAATCTCCTTCTATCAGGCAGTGCTGGTACAGGTAAAACTACAGTAGCAGTTTACCGACTTTTCCAAAGTTGGCAGAATTCGCCATCAGGTAAACGACTATATGTTGCCTATAACCCGTTGCTGGTGAAGAATGCCCAAGAGCAATTTCAGCGACTCGTAAACCATAGCAATCCTGACATTCAAACGACGTTTGAGTTTAAAACCATACGTGATTTATGCTTGGAAATTCTAGAGTCTTCGGGGCAATCATACATTGCCGAGAATGAAGTTAACTTCCAAGTCTTCGACGAACTCTACCGCCGGAAAGAACGCCAGCAATACCCTCCTGCCCTGCTTTGGGATGAAATTCGCAGCATCATTAAAGGGGCGCAGCTTTCAACTACTACTAATGTTCTCTCCAGGAGAGATTATGAATATTTGGGAAAAAAACGTTCTACGGTAATTCCCCAACAGCAGCGGCAGGAAGTTCATAAGCTGGCTGAATGGTATCAAAAGCAGTTGAATCAGAATGGATTGTTTGATGAAATTGACTTAGCGCGTCAAGTGCTGCAAAGAATCAAAAAGGATCTAGGTTTCCGTTACCAAGTAATTGTCTGCGATGAAGTACAGGATTTGACTGAGTTACAGATAGAGCTTTTGTTTCAACTCTTAGCCCCACAGGGACAGCTTTTTTTTGCTGGGGATTTGCATCAGATGATTAGCCCCAGCGGTTTTCGTTGGGAAGAACTCAAACAGAAGTTTTACAGGAAACAACAGACAGTCGTTGAGAGAACATTAAATTTCAATTTTCGCAGTGTTGGCACGCTGGTTAATTTAGCTAATCAAATTCTGAAATTACGTTATAGGCTGCTGGGCAGTCAAGTAAGGGAAACTTTTCAGATTGCGGGAAGCTACGGAGAGATGGGGCGCTTGATAACAGCTACTCCAGAAATACTGAAGCTAACATTAAGAGAATTAAATTCAGGGGAAGCTATCTTAGTTAGGACTGATATTGATAAAGAAAAATTTCGCAAGAATTTCCAAACTAGCTTAGTTTTTACTATAGAAGAAGCTAAAGGACTAGAGTTTGATACGGTTTTTTTGGTTGAGTTTTTTCAACCAAAAAAAGAACTTTGGAATAAAGTAATTAGGGGTGGTTTGCTACAAGATAAAGAAAAACCATTATTCCTACTAGAGTTAAACCTACTGTATGTAGCTATTACCCGTGCTAGACGTATCTTAAATATTTGTGAGTCAAAAGTTTCTGAAATTTGGGAGCAGCCAGAATTAATAGGTTGTCTAATTTCGCTGAATTCTGAATTAGTAAAAAGCGCTCGCGTTGAGCCTACATCAGAGATCTGGCGCAAACAAGGGCTTTATTATCTGAAGGCTGAGTTTTATCAACAAGCTATCGAGTGCTTTGAAAAGTCGGGTGATACATCGCTACAACAAAACACTAAGGCGAAGCTTCTACTGAAACAACGAAAGCACGAGGAAGCAGCTAATATTTTTTTTGAGTTGCAAGAATGGGGAGAGGCGGCGCGGTTGTTTGAAGAAGTGAAGCAGTGGCAACGTGCAGCGGATTGTTGGGCAAATGTCGGTAATAGAAAAAGGCAATGGAAATGTGAAGCACAGGCACTAGAATCTGATAAACGGTGGGCAGAAGTAGCGCAACGACGGAAATGGCTCGGAGAATTTGAAGTTGCTGCTAAATTATTTCAGAAGGTAGAGCAGTGGCAGGAAGCAGCCAACTGCTGGGCGCAAGTTGGTAATTCTCAAAACGAAACACTTTGTAGTGCCAACGCGCTAGAGACTACAAGACAGTGGGAAGAAGCAGCACAACAGTGGGAAGTATTAGAACAGCCAGAAAATGCCAAGCGCTGCTGGTTAAATAGTGACAATGAACAGAGGAAAGCAGAATACAGAGCGATTGAATTGGAAAATCAAGGTCGATTAAATGAGGCAGCAGAACAGTATAAGGTAGCAGGAAGAACAGAGAGGGCTGAAATTATCAGGGAGAGAATTAGCGGTGTACCTAAAAACTTATCAGATCTTTATTCAAAGCTTTCTTTAGAGCAGGGAATGATCTACCTGGCGCGTTATATCAAACAATACAATCCAGCCACCTATCAGACAAAAATTGATGCTTGGATGAGAAGTACAAGCTACATGGTGCAGGAACAGCAAGCAATTGAACTAAAACGAGCGAGGAACTTTGAAGGAGCAATGAGAATTTACGAAAATCTGTTTGCTGATCAACCCCACTTTTCCCGTATCCACTACAGTACCTTCAAAACGTTAGCAGTCGCTAACCGATTCGACGAGGCTTATCGGGCTATGCAACTTTGGTGTTTAGCTAAGGTTATCAGTAGTCTTATGGTAACTACCGTTACTTCTTTAACTTCAGAACTGAGCATAGATCCGCGTATTTCTCTACAAAATTTATATCGGTTGCCAAGTCGAGACCCTGACGCTATGTGTCATTTAGGTACAATGAATAAGATCTTGTCTAATAGCTTAAGTCAAGCTAGTACCCGTGCTTATTTAAGAACGTTAGCTGGAATAACTTCAATTATTGAACATGATAGATTACAAGCAATTAATAGGGGAAGACAGGTAGTTCGTAATTTACCTTGGAATGTAATTGCTAATGAAATAGCTGATAGTAATACTTGGAGACATATTCTCCAAGCAAATGATAGTATTGCTTAGGTTTAAAACAATAGACATCTCTAGAAACCATCAAAACTTTTTTAGAGAAAGCTTTTGATGGTTTTTCAATTTTGGCGCTCGCGCGACGTATTCATACGGAGAAATTAAATGAAAAGTATTAAAAGTATTGCTTTTTATACTTAGACCAGATTAATGCCTAGTAGCATCTGTTTTAAAATCCTTAGTCTCACTGTAATATTGTCATAGAACCATAAGTATGAAAGGTGCGTTAATGTGAAACGCAACCGACACGGCAAAGGAAAAATTCTCTCCCAAGCAGAGATACAGCTACTGTTTACACAGGGACTGCATAACCTACGCGATCGCTGCATATTTGCCGTATGCCTATTTAGCGGATGCAGAATCAACGAAGCTTGCACATTACTCAGCGAAGATGTTTACACGCTTCAAGGGATAGTGCGATCGCATTTAACAATCCGAAAAAGTAATACCAAAGGAAAATTATCGACCCGCACAATTCCCATCATCCAAGATTTACGGTTGATACTGGCGGTATATTATCCAGAATCTGGAAAAAAATTTCTGTTCCCAGGTCGCTATGGCAGTCATATTGATTCAGATTCAGCCGCGAGAATATTTCGTATGGCTTGTCAACGAGTTGGGATTGAAGGAGCTAGTACTCATAGCTTCAGACGAACAGCTTTAACCCAAATGAGCGATGCCAACATACCCCTAAGAGTAATTGCAGAAGTGTCAGGGCATCGCAACTTAACCCAGTTACAAACATACCTAGAAGTTAGACCAGAACAAGTATTAGGTGCAGTATCAGCACTGTCCATGCTATCCCCCACTGGAGTCGTCGGGAAAATAACCTATGACGACATTGAAGCCGAAAAACCATTATTTAACGACCCTAAAGCCGATCAAGAATTAGAACAAGTTGATAGCTCTCAAGTAGTCCCCAATGGTAATGCTTGACACTTCCTGCACTTTTTTGGGCATTGCCGTTTAAGGTAAAATCCATTTTAAGGATTTTTAATATCAACAAAACCATATATTCCGACGTATTGGCGTAAATAGAAGGTTCGTGCAACCAGGGGCAACGAGTAGTTCAAGCCTATGCCCTGTATAGCTTTCAGTCTTTACCTATTTCTGATAAATACCACCAGTTTTGACAACAATTTGATAAGTTATGCTGATGTGTCTGTCCAAGTTAGTTTGACAAAAAATTGTTAATGTGCATTAAAATATTTCAGGAATGATAACAACTAATTCATTTATGCTTTTCTCTAACTGGTATTACCTGAGCGGGGAAGATAATGAATGGTTAAACTATATGGGGATACAGAGGAACTGGTCGAAAATTGGACTTTAATTCCCCAAGAATTAGAACTGGTTAAGAAGAAAGTTGGTGCAGGACAAGTTGGTTTTGCTATTTTATTAAAGTACTTTCAACTAATGGCTCGTTTCCCCGACTCGGAAGCGGAAATAGCATCCATTGTAATCAAATACATATCATCACAATTAAAAGCCGACCCATCAATATATTCTCAATATAAGTGGCAAGGGCGCAAAGAGCAAAAATCATCGTGCCGAAATTCGGGAGTTGTTTGGATTTCGGGTAGCTACTGTTTCTGATTCCGAGGAGATATCTAATTGGTTAATTGCTTGTATTTTACCCAACGAACAAAGGTTTGAATCACTGCTTGAACAAATTTATCAAAAGTTTCGTTCATTACAAATTGAACCGCCAACTACCAAACAAGTTGAACGTTTAATTCGGAGTGCCATTAACAGGCATGAAACCATCTTTTGTACTCAAATTTACGCTCAACTCACCCCAGCCATAATCGAGCAAATAGATCTTCTTATTGACACAGATTCAACCAGCAATCTAGAAAATACGGAATCAAACAATACAGAGGAAAAAAACACTTCTAACCAACTCAGAACTTCCGAATTTGCCTTTCTCAAAACAGATCCAGGTCCTGTAGGATTAGAAAGCTTCTTAACTGAAATTGAGAAACAAAGAGTGTATTCGCAATATTGGTTTACCCCCTAATTTGTTTGAAGGAATATCACCAAAACAGATCAAAACTTACCGTTATCGGGCAGCTACAGAAACTCCTTACCTTTTACGACAACATCCCCCAGCGATTCGCTATACTCTAATGGCAGCGTTTTGTGTTCAACGCGCTCAAGAGATTACTGATAATCTCATCGAATTACTAATGTCAATTATTAAACGAATTGGGACAAGAGCGGAAAGGCGTATCAACAAAGAATTAGTCTCTGACTTTAAAGAAGTAACCGGAAAAACTAATATTTTATTTCGCATTGCTGAAGTAGCATTAGCTGAACCTTCGGGGGTCATTGAAAAAGTAATCTATCCTGTAGTATCGCAGAAAACTCTTCGAGATTTAGTAGCTGAATATAAAGCGAATGGTACAGCTTACCGTCAAAGAGTCTATACCGTAATGCGTTCATCCTTTGCCAGCCACTATCGCCGGATGATCCCGACTCTGCTATCGGTATTAGAATTTCGCTCTAATAATGACATTCATCGTCCCGTAATTCAAGCGTTAGAGTTACTAAAAAAATACGCCCAAAGTAAAGCTAGATATTATCATGCAGAGGAAGATATTCCGATTAATGGAGTCCTCAAAAGTGGTTGGAAAGAAATTCTCTTTGAAAAAGACCCTGATGGGAATGAACGGATTAACTGTATCAACTACGAAATCAGCGTTTTACAAGCCCTCAGAGAAAGACTCAGTTGTAAAGAAATTTGGGTAGTAGGAGCTAATCGCTATGGTAATCCAGATCATGATTTACCCACTGATTTTGACCAACATCGTCAAATTTACTACCAGGCTTTAACCCTTCCATTAGATGTAGAAACCTTGATTTCTAACTTACAACAACAAATGGCACAGGGGCTAGAGAATTTAGATCAAGGAATGCCTAAGAACAAAGATGTCACTATTATCGGTAAGTCATGTCAAGGTTTAATCAAACTTAGCCCCATAGAGCCTGCTCCCGAACCAATCAATCTTAAACAACTCAAGGGAGAAATTAACAGGAATTGGGAGCATACCAGTCTATTAGACATTCTCAAGGAAACAGATTTGAGAGTAGATTTTACCCAGAACTTCACAAGTATGGGTACAAGAGAGATTATAGACAAAGAAACACTACAAAAGCGATTATTACTGTGTCTTTATGGCATGGGAACTAATACTGGATTAAAGAGAATTAATACGGGGATCAATGGCGAAAATTATCAAGATTTACTCTATGTACGCCGTCGTTATATCCATAAAGACCAGTTACGTAGTGCCATTGCTGACGTTATTAATGCCATCTTCGAGATTCGCTTACCTCACATTTGGGGAGAAGGAACTACTACCTGTGCCAGTGATAGTAAGCATTTTGGAGCATGGAATCAAAATCTAATGACCCAGTACCATCTACGTTATGGTGGTCGAGGAGTGATGATTTATTGGCACGTTGAAAAGAAATCTACCTGCATTTATTCCCAACTAAAAACTTGTTCTAGTAGTGAAGTCGCAGCCATGATTGAAGGGGTTTTACGCCACTGTACCAATATGGATGTGCAGAAAAACTATGTTGATAGTCATGGTCAAAGTGAAGTGGCGTTTGCCTTTACTCACTTATTGGGATTTCAGTTAATGCCCAGATTGAAGCGGATTAAGGTACAAAAGTTATATCGTCCTCACGTTGGACAAAGTGATGCTTACCCTAATCTACAGCCGATTCTGACTCGTCCAATTAACTGGGATTTGATTCGTCAACAGTATGACCAGATGGTGAAGTTTACTACTGCTTTAAGATTGGGAACGGCTGAAACAGAGGCAATTCTAAAACGTTTTAGCAAAAATCCCTTTAAACATCCGACTTATCTTGCATTATTGGAATTAGGTCGGGTGATAAAAACGATTTTCTTGTGTCAGTACCTTGACTCATCCGAAGTCCGGCGAGAAGTTAATGAAGGATTAAATGTAGTGGAAAGATGGAATGGGGTTAATGATTTCATCTTCTACGGTAAAGGTGGAGAGTTTGCTTCTAATCGCTTAGAAAGTCAGGAATTATCTGTGTTATCTTTGCACCTATTACAAATCTGTTTGGTGTATGTGAACACTTTGATGATTCAGAGTGTTTTAGAACAGAATCATTGGCAACAAAAGTTAACAGAATTTGATAAAAGGGCGATGACTCCTTTAATTTTTAGTCATGTTAATCCTTATGGTACATTCACATTAGATCTCCAACAAAGAATTGCTGGGTTAACACAACTATATGTAGCTTAGTCTCTCCAGAAATTTTCAAATCTTTGAGGTGACATTTGAGTATAGCGAACGGTATGGTGTATATTTTTATGACCTAAATAGTCTTGAATTGCTCTAGTATCTTGACCACTTGAAGCTAAATAATAGCCACAAGCATGACGTAGTTGATGGGGATGAACTGGAAATGGAATTTTGGCTAATAATCCTGCTCGTGCGATAATCTGACGGACAGATCTTGTGGATAAAGGAGCTTTGCGCTCGGACACAAATACATAGGGAGTGTCGGGATAATCCCGTTTCAATTGTCGCAATGCTCTTAATTCTGGAGCGCGTAGCGGATGGACAGTATCATGCCCGTGTTTGACGCGACGAATTTCGATATAGCCACCTGAAAAGTCCACTTGTGACCATTTAAGTGCAACTAACTCAGCCGTGCGTTCGCGAAGCGTGTCCGAAGGACTCAGCCCATGCCGGAACATGAGTAAAATCATTGCTGCATCCCTTACCCCATGACGACCGACAGAGCGAGCCGCACTGATCATTGCTTCTACTTCTGATGGTCGCAAATATTCTCGTTCACGTGCGGATGAGCGTTTGACAGGGGGAGCCGAACGAGATTGCGACTTTGCCGAAAATGGAAGTTGAGTAGTGTCGGCAGACATGGGTGCAATCCTCATGCCTTGGTTGCTATCTCTAGCATACTTTGCCTAAAAGGAGTCAAACTAGGCAAAGTTATGATTTGTATTACTTATCAATCAAGCTCAAAAATTGGGGTGTGAGTAGTACTTATGTATTAGGTTGCCCCTGGTTGCACGAACCTTCTATTTACGCCGTATTATCAAAAGAATTAGGATCAATCGAACGGCATCAACACTTTTGATCACATTCCACGCAGTTACGTCAATACAGCAAACGAAAAATCAAGCTTGCAACCCAGTTTGACAAATAAGGCATGACCGTGCCAAAACGGGAAAATCGTACAAAGCAGGCTGAAAGCCTTTACCCGTCTTATTTGTAGAAATGATTATTCTTGCTTGGTGCAGAGTAGAGCGTATACTCTGCACCTTGATAGTGAGGTCAAATTAACGTATTTTCAGGGCTTAGGATTTGATGCCGATTTCTTAACGTACAATTTTCCTTTTTCGGCACGGTGATGCCAATAATGACCATAGAAGCCGTGTATGTCCTCTCTAATGCTTTATCCAGCCATTGTAGAGGGTGCTATCGTTCCTAGCTTGCTTAAACACCCTACACACCACGCTTATAAAAAGATGTTTGACGGTGATATACCCCAAAATTTAGAACCTATCAAGCAATTGCCTTTATCTATAAAAATTTGAAAAAAATTACTAATGAATACAGGTAGAAACTATATCAACTTTACAAGCTGCTAATGTAATATGAAAGTAAGGGGGGAAATCATATTTATAGTCGATTTCCAGTTCCATACAAAAATCTTTTGGTAATATTAAAAATTTTGGTTCTGCTGTTAATTTATAATATGATACACACAAATTAAGTTCATCATCAAAAAAAGAGTTAGGCTTGTAAATACGACAATAACAATAAAGAGGAAATCTGGCAGTTGAAAAAATAGACTTTATTTGTAAATCAAACGCTTCATTTTCAAAAATTAAATCGTTTATTATATACACTTTTTTACTAGGACTTTCTTCAGTATAATTAAATTTAAATTTAACTTCTTTCCGAATAAGTACAACATTTTTCATTAGATTTTGTTGGTAAGTTAAATTAAAATAGTATCGAATTAACTAAGATATATTTTTTTCAATTAATAATTCTTAAAACCTATACTTAATAAAGTAATAGTCTCTATAGCAGTGATAACGATTATGAAGAATATGCAACAGGCGACGTGCTAGACGATGCCAGCGTGTTAGATGACTTGGTACTGTAGCACGTGAGATTATGGTATGATTAAAATGATATCGGAGCATAGCAAAGTTGGCAAGCCAGTTCAAAGCAAGGTCAAGTATCTTCCAAGTAATGTAATCAAACCGAATAATTTTAAAAAGAAAAAATAATGAGTGAAAACAACAGTTCAAAAATGATAAATCTTAGGATATTTAAAAGGTCATCTAAGGAAGAAAAATGGGAAAGGGTTGGATTGAAAGAATTTTTTATTGTACCAAATATAGGTGATTATATAGGACTAGAAGAAACATCTTATAAAATCTTATATAAAGTTATTACTGTTTTACATCCAGAAAAGTCAGAAGAAGTAGAAGTTTTTGTTGAACAGATAACAAGTCAGACACCAGAAAACATCGAATCTGTGCTGAATATCACATATTAAACGATGCCAGCTTGTTAAATGACTTTACTTTATAGCACATAAAAATATATTGAGTAGTACGGTAAAAGCTTCCGTCAAGAAAGGACAAGATAAAAAATCAAAAAAAATGCGATTTTATTTAATTTTCCTTTAATCTCTTCAACTCTGCTTGTAACTCTTCTACCTGTTTTTTCATCTGTTCAGCACTTGAAAAATCAGAATCTATAACAGGTCTTTCAATTAATTCTTCAGCAGTTACAGTGTTTTGATTTTTTGTAGTTGGGTTCTTTGAACCTTCAACAGGCAATGTTTTGAGATATTTTATAACTTCTTTGTACCTCTTAGAATTAGGACTTTTTATATAGTCCATTATTATAGAGTCATTTTTTAATTTAACTAAAGTTTTCGTGTGTATTATTTCTTCTTTAACAGATTCGTCAAAATCAGCTATCCATAAAGAATAGTTTCTTAACTTATTCTGTTCCCAAACTAATTTACTATTAAAAAGCTTTTCGTAGTTATATTGACGATTATATTGATTAAAAACGTCAAGCACAAAATTTAAATGTTTTTGTGTTTTTTCTTTTTCATACAAATCATAATTTCTACAAATAACTTCAATATGTCCTGCCCAGAATCCCTTAGAACCCCAATATTGTGTACGTCTATCTTTTTCATCTTCTTTAAGAAGTTTTTGTGCATCAGTAGGATTAAGAGCATCTATTCCTTTTGCAGTAAGCTCCATCACTATTGAAACTAAAAACTCGTTTAAAAAGTTAGCCAACATATCTTTTACCTTTGTAATGAAACACAAAAAGTTAAAAATGATAAATTACTTAATCTTAAACCATACATCCCGAAAAAGCAATTCTAGACAGAGTAACACTGTTACTGCTAAAACCTGATACCACCAATGAATTTAAAGATTTCTTTGAAGATACAAGCCCAATACTTTCAGACGAATCAGGATATGTATACATGGAAAATTTTAACGAATATGCCACTGGGGAAATTTTAGAAGATGCCAGCTTGTTAGATGACTTCGTGCTGTGACGATCGCGGCAAAAATCTTCCGTCAAGATAGGGTAAAAAATCAAAAAAGTGCGATTTTGACGGAAAGAGCGACGGCTGAAAAGCTTACAGGGTAAAGGCTTCAAAAATGGATAGCGCATTTCATCACTAATACGGGGCTGTCCAGCAAGTAAGGGTAAGGCAGTTTCAAGGCAAGTTTAGCGGGGTAGGGTGAAGTTGTAGCTGGCGGGGCTGACTAAGGCAAGGCGGGGTGATTTTGTACCAAGTACAATCTAAGGTTATAGCAAGGCTGGCAAGGCTGGCGGGGTATACAGCAAGGCAATACAAGGCAAGGCAGATAAGGCGGGGTTTACGGGGCTGTTAAGGCGGGGAAAACAAACGCGGGGTGAATTGCATCAGGTATGATTCGCGGGGTAAGCTTGGCGGGGCTGATAAGGTTAGCGGGGCATTTTTTGTTTTAAATTCAAAATCATCACGATGTGTTGTAATTCATAATAGCGAGAACCATTATGAATATTCCTGATTTTCGGCTTTTTCCGCTTCACTTGCTGCTCTATTGATGTAAAAAATAAATTCATTTAAATAGGCTTTCTCCTCAACCGTTTTAGCATTTTCTTCTTTGTTTTTTAATTGAAGTGCTTTATATATACCATAGTAGCTATATGGAATTTTTTTGTATAATTTAAGAATTGTTTTTTTAAAAAGGTCAAAATCTTTTTCAGAAAATTCCTGTTTTGCAATGTTTTCGATTTCGCTTCGATTACTATCGTTTTTAGTAATCCTTCTTGCTAGATCTTTCAACTGCTCATTTCCTGTTTTAGATGCTTCCCTTATCCTGTAACGCCTACACTCACTAACTGTTTCATCAACAAGTGACAAGTAAGGAGCTATTAAAATAGGTTTCAAAAACTCACATCTGTTTTCACTTAATACATTACTTAACTGTTTAAGTGCTATGTTATGAAGAAGACTATTGTCCAAAATGTTTACTCTATCAGCTACTTCAGGTGTTAGGTTTATTAATGCGGTAGATATAAGACTGTTAACTTGATTGGTAAACGTTCTTTGTTGTTCATCTAATCTATCATTGAGATCGTCAAACCCTCTGAGATTCCATGCTTTACTTATTGAGATAGAAAACTCTAAGCTACTAGGATAAAGAACACTTATTTCCTCAACAGATTGAGAAGCAGGTTGGGATACTGATTGTGAGCCAGACTGACTTGGAATATTAGATGAAGAGTTTGAAGGGGAATCTTTAATTGAGCGATAATGAGAAATGTTTCTTGAATCCCTGTCTATCATTTTATTAAAAGCAAAAATTAAAACATAAAAAAGGGCAATCATCAACCATATGATTAGAGCTATTTTAAGTGCTGAACTTGTGATTGAACTATTTGTTTGGGAATTTTGAGCAAAAGCAATAGGAGTTGACCAAACTGACAAAGTGCAGGATAAAATTGCACAGACAATAAATTTTACTAACATAAGAGACTAATTATAGGTTCACGATTACAACAAAAATTTATCTAATTAAGTCGTGCCTAACTAGCTTAAGTAAAGCTAGACACTTGCGTAAAATGATTTTTGCAGCCTGTACGGTACACAAACCACTGGAGTTAACAGTCAATTATATTTCAATAATCTATTTGGTTTAAAAGTTTAACCTCTACACAAGAAACTTACACAAGTTTGTACAAAACCTTTAAGCACTCATACCATAACTAGGGTGAGTGCTTTTTGCTTGGCAGTGAAAAAAACAGAAAAAATAGGCAAAAAAAGTTTCTGCCAAGCGTAACGTATACGCTGTAAGGGTTTGAAAGGTGTGCTTTCAAAAAAAGAGCAATTGCATTTTCTGTCAATTTTTAAATTTGACACATTTGATGAGTTATTCTAATGCTTTATTCAGAACCTATTTGACAAAAAAAACGATAAAATTTTGATTTAAACCACTGGGTTGAATATTTCTCTTTTCTTATCAAAGCGCCAACCAATGCAATCAGGATCTTTTTTGCTTGACCAAGAAAGAAAGTCTGATTCTGGTTTCTGCCTAGCTCTATAGACGGTGGTGGGATTGCATTTTAGTCTCTTAGCCAATTGTTGCTGACTCAAAGGGTTCGGTTTTTCTACAGCCGTCGTAGTCTCGCTGTCTGGTTCTGATGCCTCTACTTCAACTACTAATGCTTCCAGCTTTTCTGCTGCTGCTTCCTCTCTTCTTTCTAGTTCTAATGGTGGTGCGGGTTCCGATATACCAGGGTCTGTTTCTAAGTCGGGTTCAAGTGCAGCTTCTACTTCTAGTTCTAGGTAATTTAATTTTGGGTCTACTACAGGCGCGTTAGCGTCTTTCTCTAGTGCAACTTTATAGGGTTTATCGTCACTGTCAGGAGATGCGATCGCATCTCTTAAGCTGACACCTCCCACTTCACTAGGTGCGATACCTGGTATGTTACTAAGTATTTGCCCAGGCTCTACTACTTCCTGTTCTAGTAAGCTACTTGGTATTGTTTCTGGTATGCTACTTAAATCTTCTAACTTATTCTCTAAAATACTTAGTCGTTCCAGCACTTCATCACTTGGTACGTTACTAGGTGTGATACTAGATATCTTACTTAACTGCTCCTCTACAATCCTTGTGATAGTAGCCTCTAGCTTGTCTGTTACTGGTAAATTACTAAGTGAGTTACCAAAGAAAGTAGCAAGAATCTGATTAACCGCAGCACTGTACTTAATACCACCATGCTGCTTGATGTACTCCATTAAGGATTTTTCATTTTCCTTATCTAGGTACACTGCAATATGTTTTTTATCTGTTGCCATCGTCTGTTACTGAGTCACTTACTAGCATCATACTGTAATAACATACCTATAATTAAGAGTAAAATACTGATAACAGACTGGTGTAATACGTGCGTCCTGCACCTATTATTAAAGGTAA
The DNA here is from genome assembly GCF_000317495.1 of Crinalium epipsammum PCC 9333. Lineage (GTDB taxonomy): Bacteria > Cyanobacteriota > Cyanobacteriia > Cyanobacteriales > PCC-9333 > Crinalium > Crinalium epipsammum. The sequence goes on along the minus strand of NC_019755.1, from coordinate 5,876 downwards.
GATACTGGCAACAGACTGGTACAACATTAATTTATATGCAAAAATAGATTTGTTGGCAAGGTATGACACTGGTAGCATACTGATAGACTATCGTGAATTATTTCGTACCAGTAAAACACTTGTCTATTTGGTACAATTGGAGATAACCGCAGTAGTAGGGTTTGAGCAGTTGGAATCTGAAGGGGTTTATCTGGTACAAAAGCGAGTAGCTATCTATGCACGTTGCAGCACAGACAAGCAAGATCTTGATTACCAGTTACGCATCTTAAACGAGTACGCGACTAGAGCTAACTATCAGGTAGTTGGCATCTATCAAGAATATATATCTGGTTCCAAAGATGACCGACCTGAGAGAGCTAAAGTTTTGAAGTTGGCACAGGCAAGGCAGATTGATTTGATACTGGTCACAGAGCTATCCCGTTGGGGACGTTCTACAACAGATTTAATCGCTACTGCTCAAGAGTTGCGATCGCGAAATGTTTCTCTCATTGCTCAGTCAGGATTGCAGTTTGACTTTGACAGTCCACAGGGTAAGCTACTCTACACTTTGCTTGCTGGATTCGCTGAGTTTGAGCGTGACCTTATCCGTGAGCGTGTCAAAGCTGGTTTGACTGCTGCTAAATCTCGCGGTCAAAAGTTGGGCAGACAGCCAGGGCAATCACCTAAGCGAATCGAGAGAATTGAAGATAAGGTTAAGCAGTTTGCCAGCGACGGTAAATCCTACCGATGGATCGCCAAGGAACTGCAAATCTCCAAAACTACAGTGGCAAGGATACTAAAAACTATTTAGCTCATGCTGGTAGGTCCTGGTAGCGATCGCCTAATTGCTTCTTAAGTTTGACTTGCAATTTTTTCACTACTTTTACTACACAGCTTTGTTTTTCATCTAAAAGTTTTACTGCTTGTGTGCAGATCTTACGTCCGTATTGGTTGATAACTTCTGATAAGGCTTCTACGCTCTCAGTCACTGCCAAAACTTCGGCACACTCTGCAACTTCATTGCTTGATGTAACAGTACTTAAACTCTCATCAGTAGACAAAGTAGACGTTTCTACAAAAGTAGACGGGGTAGTAGATAAGTTGTCTACCGCTACATCGCTTACTGGTTCTTGATTGTGGGGGAAAGTAGACAAAGTAGACGATTCTATAGAAGTAGATGTTTTTTCAGGATTGTCTACTTGAGCTAGAAGTGTGACTAATTCCTTATTTTGGCTGTTGGTATTAGCTAAATTTTGAAAATCGTCTACTTTGTCTACTTTGTCTACTTTGGGCTGTAATAACGTATTATCAATGGTTTCACTGGTAGATGATTTATCTACTTTGTCGTCTACTTTGTCTACTTTGTCGTCTACTTTGTAGTGAAACTGAATATTTCTACCTTCCCCTTGAGTAATACCCATTCCCAGTGAAACTAACTCATAAAACCAAGTACGAACAGTTTCAGGTGTAGGTCGCTGTTTTGGTGTAGTGCTGAGTTGGACATCTTTAGGCTTGATCCAGCCTTTACGCTCACTTAGTTGAATGACCTTCAGTAGATGTGGCGCTAGTGAGTCTTGGTGGAAGTCAGAATATAGGCTGGTTACTTGAGCAAGGTAGAAGCGATTTAGTGCGATCGCTTTTTTAACAATCTCGGCGTTAATTTCCTCACCTGGAACCTGATCGCCAGCTAATTCCCAAAGTACGTGCAGATTTAGGCATAGACGGGCTAATCGTCCCTCTGACTTGCCGTAGCAGGAAGATAACCCACTAGATTTATTTGCGGTTTCAACACGCTTTAACTCAAGCCTGTTATATTCATCACGAAATAATTTCCAGCCCTCAGCACTTAAGCGGTAGACGGTAGGATGCAAGTCGTCTACTTTCTGATAAATATCTGCTAATAAGGGCGTTAGCTCAATTTTTCCCGACTCTGGAATTGTGCATACTGCTAGTGGCTGTTTTACCCAACAGAACCTTGCCCATTGCCCATTACCGTCTGTGTCATCTTTCATTAACGACTGTAAGACTGTTGGTTGTGTAGTTCCCATGATGGAAAGGATACAGCCGTCTAAACTAATATTTTTAGTTTCATCTGCTCTAAGTAGATTAATGGGTGTGCCATCGTACATCGACAAGATAGCCTCAATATCATCGCCCTTGCCAGATTTGTACTGGTTAGCGCCCTTGAACAATCCCGCTAGTTCATCGCAGTTCCAAAGGATACCTTTATCTGAATGGTTTTGCAGTTGTCTTAACAGTCCTTCAGTAGTTCCCTGAGTAAAGCTGTAATGCCTAAGCTTTGGTTCTTCTGGCTTATCATCTGATGATTGATTGTCACCTGAGCCACGATTATTTTTCTTAGCTTCGTTGTATTCTTGAAGCTCTTTCTCATAGTTAGCTTTATCTATTTTAAAAACTTCTTTTTCTTGCTGCTGTAGCTTTTGCAGTGGTTTGGTAACAATCGCTTTCAATATAGGTGATTTTTTCTGAGAGCTAGGTGCAACGATGCCAGCGTAAATCTGTGGCGTTTCTTCCCAATCGGTAGCAGGACAAACTGCAATCCTTGTACCAACTTTGAACAAACTGCTTGTAGTAGTTAATAATGCCGTTAGATATGTTTCTGGCTTGAGGTTAAGCCAAGTTGCTAACTGATTTATAGGTTTTGATAGTTGTGCTGGTAGTATCTGACCAATATCAATAGTGCTGTTACTGGCATTGATTAGCTTTTCTAGTTCTATGCCTACATCCTGCCTAGCTTCTACCTGCTCACGCTCTTTCAAAGCAGCTTGGTAGATTTTTTCTACAGCAAGTTGGTTATAGCGAGAATTTACAGCTAAATCAGCAAGCTCTGAGGCTAGTTGACTACCTGATAATCCATCACTGATAAGCTGGTCAATTTTTTGGCTAACTTCTTCACTGCTGTAAATTTCCCGCGTAGCTGTGGGATGTTCAATAACATTACTGTTGCTGTTGTCGTTTGGCTTGAACTGTTTTAACTCTCGCTTGGTTCTTACAGCGCCCATAATATCTGTAGCAGTTGCACCGTCCTTAATCCAGTCGGCTAGGTCTGCCCCTTCATTTTTGGGTATATGTTCCCAAATTGGTGAATCTGGGAAGCAATAGCACCACTGAACATCTGGAAAATCAGCGTTAATAACTGCCATATATAACAGTCCAGCCTCATCGCGGTCTGGGCTGAGGACTAGCGATGCTCCTGCTAAATCCTGCAAGTAGTTGCCATAAGAACGATATCCCTTAGAACCGCCTAATGTTGTAGTTGCAGGAATACCCAGTTCCCACAAGGTATCAGCTACGCCTTCACCCTCAACCCAAAAAATAAGCTGTCCGTTGGCGATCGCCTCTTTCACTTTCTGATAATGGTAGATGGGAACTGATTTTTTAATTTCATCAGTTAACCCAGTTACCCATGTTTTACCATCCCAGTGAGACTGATAGAACTGCTTACGTCCCTGCCCATCGTCTACCCGCGTGACTTTGATTAATGAGTTGCCGTCGCGATCTGAGTAGTAATAATCCTTCTTAGATTTTGAGCGTACAGCTTTTTTCTCTTGAGCTAGGGAATATATACCCCAGTTGCCACCATTCTTACTAACGCCTTTATATTCGTATCCAGGTAAATTACCTTCTCCATTGGTGTAGGAGTGGCACAGAATTGCTGAATCATTCCATTTACAGTCTTTGTCTTTGGTGCGGCTGCAAATAGGACAGGGGTTATTTTTGCCTGACTGCTTAGGAAAGTCTTGTTTAAAATTGGCTATCATGCCGCACCTCCTACGAAAGCGATGGCGAGGAGCGCGTGGCTGAAGACGATTGCAGTAATTCTTAAAATCAAACCTGAAAACGAACTCTTGGTTAATCCCCAGTTAATTAGTGTAGATTTTGGGGTAGTTAGAGTAGGTTTAGCCGACAACTTCAACACGAGTACTTGACTCAAGTACTCGACAAATCTCGCACAAAAAGCGAGAATATATAATAAGTGTCCCATAGGGGGTTAACCTCTTTTAATGTTTTCTGTTTAAACATTTGAAGCGCGCATCCGCCAAGATTACTCGCTTCGGATCAGATACTAATTGGAACCCTGGTAGCTTAGGTTGCTGGGGTTTCCATCATAATAAGGCTTTTTAAATACTGCGTTAGCACAGCACGAAGTAACATAGAGAGTTTTACTTTCATTTTTGTCGCCTTTTAGCCTTGATATAAATGTATCCGTAACTTTCATTAATTCAGATAGACGCGCGTAGTATTCATGCGCCTATCTGCGTTTATTTGTCTTTATTTCCCACGAATCAATTCTTTAGCTACTTATGTAGATGTTCTAAAGAAAGCGCGTTTTGTACTCTAACCCTAAAAAATTATGACTTGCATCATAACATTTAGAGCTTAAGTACAAGTAAAGACTTTTAAAATTTTGTGAAGGAGTGTAAATTTACACTTCTTGGCTTCTGTCATACAGACAGTAGCTAAATCAATCATCAACCCAAAACCAGAAGCGTGATCGCTTTGACTATTCATCTCTACCCAACATAGCTCACGATCGTTTCAAACCAAAAGCCGAGCTAATAGAAGGGGAGTTTAGCAAAGGGTTGATGTGATTTATGACGTAATTATAACTCTTAATAGCCAGAAATCAAATCAAATGCCAATTTCGTGATTCCAGTTTAGCTAATTGATGACACGCCCTAGCTCATTATTCGAGCGAATAATTCACAAAAAACAGGCAACTAAAAATTATTCGCTCGAATTTTTTAAACTAAAAATTGTTTATGCGATCGCTACTCAAGCAATTTTAATTACTGCGACTTCCACCAATTTATCGGAAAAACAAGGCAGATTAAGGCAACGGGATGTCTACTGGCTCACCATTGCTTCGTCTTAAACGAGTTTTCTACAACTCTTTTCTAGAAAGCATTACAGCTATTTTTTAACCAGGGCTATCTGGGGTACAAACAGGATATGTACTTTCATCGCACGATGAAGGCGAGACTTAACAAGCTTTTTACTACTAATAAATAAGTTTTACACGCTGATTAACCCCTTTTTAGTTAAATGCCCATTAGTCTTGACGATAACTTTATTAATAGCTTCATCTAATAAATCAACATCGGCGACGGGTACGGCTGTAGATTGAGTATTTTTAAATAACTGCTTTCCTGGTGGCTTACCATGCCGTTCTTTGTAGGAGTCAGCCACATACATATCAATATGCAAGCGTTGATCTGCATTAGACTTTAACCCTAAATGCTTAACTCGCTCTTCCATAAACCAATACTGACGTTCAGAGTCAGGGGCATGACTTTTACCATTGCGCGATTCTGCTACCTGCTCATTCGAGTCTGATTGTGATTGGAAATGCTCTTCTAACAATGGAATAACCGATTTGAACCATTTTACTTGTGCGCCTGACCAAGTATTCGTCTTACTTGTCGCTAGTAATGCCATACCAAATTCGCTACCAGATTCAGTTAATTCCCAAACTCGCAATGCTTCTTGGCGTACTTGGAACCCCAATGCTACTAAAGCTTGATTCACATCGGCTGGCTTGATTTTCCGTTCACAACTCTCGGTTAAAAGATTAGCGAGTTCAGTCACTCCCATACCTGTTTCTGGTATAGGCATCGTACTGCCGAGTAAGGTTTTAGCTGATTCAACTAAATTACTTAAAGCAGGAAAAGTAGTTGCTAAACAATTGTATTTCCATTGGGCGATCGCACCAGATGCTATCCCAGTATTCTCTAACCAGCCAGCCAGCGTATCAATAGTTTGCATCGTAGCAGCAAGGTTGTCAGGAGTGGGAAGTAGTGAATCATTAGTTGAGTTATTGACAAGGTTGGACATACTCACACCACCTGGTACTGCTATCTAGGGCGATAAGATTT
>NC_019754.1 GCF_000317495.1 Crinalium epipsammum PCC 9333 | reverse complement strand
TTCTAGCATTGTGCGAGAGCATTGATCGAAGTGCAATTTGGTCGCATTTTTCACTTCCAGGCGCTCAAGAATTGTTGTAACAAGGAAAAAGACTTTCAACAATCATAGTACTTTTTAGATAAGCGCCGCGCTAGTGGTGCTTGTATTGCAGTTACTAACACTGTTAATTGCCTATCTAAAGCTTTAAAATTTTATTAGTGACCTAACTGATGTTACTGTGCAGTGTGCGATAGCTTGCGCTGACTTGTCAGTTCGCTTAGTTTTAGGGCTACATTTACCGTTCATTTTTTACTTAGCTATAACAATTTTATACTCAATAATGTTACTGCTACCTTATTACTAGCTTATCTTTAGCTATAGACTGATTTGTACAGCACCTTGAAATAGTTCATAACCCATTCGTAGAATTTCTACTAAAAACTTACCCTTAATTTAGAGTGCGATCGCTTCCTGTGTAGCTTGCCTGTAATATGTTTTGGAGTACAGGAAGCAGTGACTAGAACTCGTCAAAAATATAATACAAATGTAGTGTGCGAGTTGGAGAGGCGGTCAAAATCGTACTCAAAGAGGTAAAATCGGGTAATATTCTCTGATTGAAAAATGTCAGCAAAAGCCCACTCCTTGCTCAAAGATTTCAATTTTGTAAGATCGGAGTCGTATTTTGGGCGGCTTGGGTTGGGTGTGGCAGATCAGGAATTTATCAGGCAATTTTAGGCATTTATCAGACAATTTCAGGCAAGTATTTTAGAGATGAACGCCATTTTTTGTAGTATAAAGGGCTGGCAAAGTTAAGGTTGTCCTGATATTTCCTGATTTATTCCTGGTAATTCCTAGTTTGTCCTGATGTATTCCTGAATTTTCCTGCTCTTTTTTACAGATTTTACTGGGTAATAAGCATCACTTTGGGAAGATTGCGGTTTAAACGTAGGGAGCGAAAATTAGTAAAACTGGGGAAGGGTGAGGAAAGTATTAGGTGAAAATAACAGTTGGAATTGATCCAGGCGCATCACTTACGAAAGTTATAGCAGAGGTTGAAGGGATAAAAGAGACTTATTTAGTAACAATGCTACCAGAGATTGCGTCAGTGTCAAGAGAAACTTTAGAAAACTATAGATCAGGTAAAGGACAATTAGGTAGCGCAAGACCAGAGGATGAAGCATGGGTTGAGTGGGATGGTCATATTTATTTAGTAGGTTCTTTCGCTCGTGAGTTTTCTGGTGATGCTGGAATGTCAGAATTGAAGTATGAAAGAGCAATTTATAAGACCTCCGCAGCATTAGGTGTGATTATAGATAAAGCCAATTCCAGTTCTACTAAGCGAAATCTTAATAATATAACGTTGGAACTGACGGTCTTATTGCCTTGGAATGAGTACGAAGATCGGAAAAAGTTTGAAGAACGGTTAACTTCTGTACTAGCTGACTTTAGTTTCCGAGGTCAGCCATTAAAAGTGAAATTAAGCAGTTTTTTATGCCGACCTGAAGGAAGTGGTTTGGCAATGATAAGAATTAGTCAGAAAGGATTAGATTGGTTTCGCGATCGCACATTAGCTGTTTTGATGTTTGGGCATAGGAATGTCACAGCTTTACAGTTTAGTGGTGGTCGAATGGTCAAGGGTGAAAGTCCAGAAATGGGTTTTATGAAGTTGGAGAATAAGGTATTAGAACGCACCAGTGGTCAACAACCATTAGAGTTGTCTAAAGCCATCTTTCAAGCTAATCATTTTATTATGAGTCGCCCTGATAATTTTTCCTCAATCAAGTTGGAAAACACTGCTGCAATTCAAGGTTTAGCTAGAAGTAGAGATCCTGAGTTTCGTTTATCAGAAATTAAAAAGATTACTGAAGCGATTACTTCTGCCCGTGCAGAATATTGGAAAGAGTTAGAGCAATGGTTGGATAGGTGTTTACCAAGTGAGTTAGACGAAGTAATTATCTGTGGTGGTGCAGGAGTTTATTTAAAGCCGGAGTTAAATAAGTATTTTGGTGTGCGTGAAAAATCGGCATTGCCAAAACTGCCGCAGCCTGGAGATAGACAAGTAGTTCCTATTTGTTGGGGGGCTGATATGACTTCTGAAGTTGAGAAAGCTTTTGACAAGTTAAAAACTGAGCGTCATCAAAAAGAAGCGTTAGCGTTCCGGTTAATTGATATTTTTGGTTTGTTTACTTACTTTAAAGCCAAGGCAGCAGTGTAATGAATGATAACGATAAGCTTCCTCGTAAGAAATCTATTGATTTTAAATTGAGGTTTCAATCCTTAGAAGATACACCAGAAGGTGTAGTGTTATCGTATCTGAACGATAAAGGAGCGCGTGAGTCTAAAGATTTGATTTGGCAATTTTTACGAATGTATGTTTTACCGTTGGCTTATAAAGAAAAAGGTAATTTATCTGATGAAAAATTAAGGGTAATGGCTTTAGAAGCTTGCAATGCTTTAGAGAACTACGCTAGTTATATTCGTCAGGTATTCTTTTTGGAAAGACCGATTCAGCCGATAATAAATGGTCAAAACTATGCACAAGCACAACCATTACCAACGCCACAACAATCACAACCTGAACAATCGCAATCTCCACATAAGGGATTACAACTAGGAGGAGGTGCGGTTAAGGTTAAAGATATTGAGGCTGTCTTTGGGGAGGATGAGGATATGTAACTTTTGTCAAGGTGCGATGTTCTTACGTTAGGTAGAAGTTTTTTTGTACATAGTAATGGAAGACGTTCTAATGACTCAACAACAGCAGACAGACTCCTATGTTCAAGCAACTAACAGCATTCATTTGGTAGATGGTGAAAAAGGTGGTGTTGGTAAAAGTTTATTTTGCCGAGTGCTGCTTGAATATTGCATTACTAAAGGGTTAAGCGATTGCATTGAATTTGTAGAATCTGATTTATCTAATCCTGATGTTGGCAAAATCTATTTTACTGATGAAGAAGGAGTAAAACATTATATTGAAGCTGAGTTTACCAATGAAGATAAGAAGCGTTCTAGTGCTGACATTGTTTTTGAGTTAGCTGCTAAAAAAAGCGTAATTGTCAATCTGCCTTCTAATATATATTCTTCAGTTACAGCTTGGTTTGATCGTAACAAGATACTCACTTTAGCCAAAGAGAAGAATGTTCAAATTTGTAAATGGTTTGTCTGTAATGGTGGTAATTCCAGCATTGAGAAGTTCAAAGAATCTGTTAATGATGAGAAAATTAAAGACATCACGCACATTTTTGTTCGTAATCAAGTAATTTTTGACGATTGGACAATCATAGAGAAAGATAAAGATCTGGCTGAAATACTGGCTCGTGAAAATGTTTTTCAGATGGATTTCCCTCAGTTTAGTTTTGAGGAAAGAAATAGAGTTGATGCTGGTCAATTAACGTTTTCTAAAGCTTTGGCTGAGGGTTCAGGTTTTGGTATATTGAGCAAGCAGCGGATTAAGAATTTCTTAAATGCTACTTACGCAGGTCTTGATAAATTAAACTTGCTGCCATGATTGAAGAATATATATCAGCTTGATTGTACTGGTTGTACTGGTAGCTTTGCTTGTGGAAACTACTATGACATCAAATCTTCTACTACCGTATTTTTAGTGTTTCCTACACACTGCGATCGCGGTGTCTGGGTAGATGAAAAGTAACATTCTTCACTAATGCTAATAAGATCATTGCGACAGCCTTAGCTGCTATCCTTGCTAAGGCGTTTAAGCTAAAATTTTAGTTGGTAACAAACATTAGCCTTTAGTCTCTTTAGGATCAGCACTCCTAGGATAAGTTCTCTCCAAGTCAGAGGAAACGCGATTAAAAAACAACTACAATATATTAAACGAAACTTAGGGCATATAGACCAACTAATCGCAGATGGAGCGGCGCTGAATTGCTTGAATAACAAGCAATTCAAGAGTTTATTAATAGTAGCAGAAGTCTATCGTCAACAGCAATGGATGTATGATAATAACAAACAAAGTATATCTGACAGAATTGTAAGTTTGAGTCAACCGCATATTCGTCCGATAGTCAGAGGAAAAGCCGGAATGCCAGTAGAATTTGGCGCAAAATTGTCCGCTAGTTGTGTGGATGAATATGTATTTCTTGACCGGATTAGTTGGGATAATTTTAACGAATCAGGCGATTTAAAAACACAAATAGAGGCTTTTAAAGAATACACAGGATATTATCCAGAATCAGTTCATGTAGATAAAATCTACCGGAATAGAGATAACCGAGCTTGGTGTAAAGAAAGAGGAATTAGAATTAGTGGCCCTCCATTAGGTAGACCACCATTAAATATTAGTAAGGGAACTAAGAAACAAGCCTTAGAAGATGAAAAAATTCGTAATTATATTGAGGGGAAATTTGGTCAAGGAAAACGAAGATTTAGTTTGAATCGCATCATGGCTAAACTGGCTCATACTTCCGAAACTGCTATTGCTATTACCTTTTTAGTCATGAATCTCTCTGTCATTCTCCGACAGATTTTTTGGTCATTTTTTGGATTCAATTACTTTTTTTGAGTAATTGATTATCACAGTTTATTTGTTAATTCATTAACTCGAAGAAAACTTATTTATCACTCTTACTCCGTTAGCTAGTTAATCATTCTGCTCCTTTCCTCTTACTTTTTCAGCAAGTCCTAACTAGAGACGGTGTAACTGTGCTGATAGTTGAGTTGCTCAAGATAAAAATTAGGCGCGTCAATTTATTTTGGTCTTTTAAAAATGTTTGGGGCGATAGCCCTATAGAACTGTAGTCAAAATAGACAGGGAGGAATTGTTCTTTCAGCCAGATAAAAAATAATATTTTACTTGTGTCATGTATTTACATATGAAATTTATTTGATGTTTAGAAGTTGTTAAAACTTATGTATAAAATTTATATAGAAGTAACCTTTACATATGATTACTTACACATCAGTTAAAAAGTTTACTGTCATCAATTTGCCAGTTGTTTTTTGACGAGTTCCAAATCAAAGTATAGCTTATATAATTAGACCCAAGGTTTCTTGATTGTGCAAAGTATCGCAGCCGAATATTAACTTCAGCATAATTTGATTTTTGATCTACTAAATTAATGCTTTCAATTTCTACTCTTCTACTTTTCCAAAAATTTAGATAAGAAGTTTTCCCATAAGGCATAAGATCAGATTTTGCTTGGAATTTAGGAGATAAATCTTCCCAAGCTTGTTCGTATTTACTACTATTAATTTTAAAATAGTAATTTTTCATAAATTGTTCAGGTGGTATCTGAAGGCGTGATTGAGATAATTGCAAAGATAAATTATTAAACAAATTTAACACTGGTTGTACGCAAAAGGAAAATAAGATTAAAGCTGCTATTGCCATAAATTTATTTGAAAAAGCATGATTTTGCGTTCTAGTAGAATTAATGTTAGTGGTAGAACGCGAATTTATTGTTGAATTTGTGGCAGCTATGGGAGGAACAATATTGTTTTGTCTTGAGCGAGAAAACGATGCTCTGGTACGGTTGCTTTCTAAGCGTGTTGGCGGAGCAGAGCGAGCTCTGGCGGGAACAACATTAGTCCCTTGACAGAAACATCGCCTTTTTTCTTCCCATTCATAAATTGTCATAACTCTTGGACAGGTGCAACATTTAATTCCCTCCTCACCTTCGGTGAAATTGTGTGTATTGTATGCTGATGCAATTCCTGGTTCAAACGTTTCCATATCTATATGATTAAGGTTATCTTTTAAAAATAAAAATAATCCAAAATATCAAAATTAAACCTATAGCTAAAATGAATATAATTTTCCATTTATTAGTTTTAACATCTCGCCATTTTAGACGGGTTCTAGATCGACTCATAACTGGAGGTGGATTAACATCTCGCCATTCTAGACGGGTTCTAGGTCTGACAGGACTTAATATCGTGATATTTCCAGCTATTGCAAAAGTACTATTAGTATGCCCAAAAAAACATTTTCCCTTCTCTTCCCAAGCTTCATTTGTCATAACTCTTCCACAGGTAAGACACTTCATTCCTCGCTCACCTGTCATAAACTTATGCCCAGTCCAACAACACGCTACACCTGCCTCGAAATTTTCCATTTCTGTTGCAACAGCATTTAGTAAAAAAATCAAATTATCTTGTCATTTTTCGAGTTGATTTTCTAATTTGATGAGAACACTGATGTCGAGCTTGTGTGGGTTGGCGTGAGTTTATATCGGGTGTTGCATCTCGCCAGTTCAATGTTTGTTTGGCTGACTCAGTTACAGAAAGCCTGTTTTCTTCTGCGTCTCGCCAAGTTAGGGTGCTAGTGCTAGATTGATGTTGTTTTACTAAACGCTCAAAAATATCTGCTTCATAAAGGCTAACTTCTACACCACGATCGGTTCCTCCATACCCAGCATTACCATATGCTTGACACGCTCTATAGTCTGCTAATTTTTTCACTTGTTGAGGTGTTAAGCGATTTAAAGCTCCAGATGTTAAATTGAGTTCTTGCTTTTCAGCATCTGTTAGATCCAAAGAAGCTATTTGATTTTGCCTTTCGATTCCTTCAATAAAAGAATCTCCATTCATCGTATGCTTGTTACCTTGTCTACCTTGACAATACCACCGACCATTACTTTGCCAATAATGGTCATGATAAATAATATTTTGGCTTTCCAAGCTATTTTTATCGCTCGAACACAAAATATGCCAATTACCATTACTATCTTGTTTGAACTTATACCAAAGACCACTAAAATTATCCATTTGTGTTGCTTGGCTCCATTGTGACATCAAACTACCTCCTTCTCTTTCTTTACTCTTCAACATCTCGCCAGTTTAAGGGGGGTCTGTTTTCCTGCTGTTGGTTTGTAGCTTCCTGTTCTTGACTATCACGCCAGTTTAATTGCCGAGTATTTGACCCGGCAATTCTTCTTTGTTCTGATGTAGGTTCTTGCCAGTTTAATTGAACTCTTGGTGCTGGTCGCCATTCAGCACTTGGCTGTAAAGCCCTCTTATAATCGACTAAAAAAGGTTTGCGACAAGCTGTTCTAGAATGAACTACTGCTACATAGTGATTGCCTACAGGATACTGAATCTCTCTACTACTCAGTACAGGTGCAGATTCGCGCCAATTTTCATAACCTTCTCGCTCTGAACGAGTCCTTAACCAAGGATACTCGTCTTGTGGATTGGGATCGTGGTATCTCCGTCTTGTCAAATTTTGGCTGCGAGTTCCTAAACGGTTACTCAGCCACTCAGCTGCACCATTACTTACACCACGACAGAGAACAACCGTATCAAAATTTTCCAGCACTTGTTCTCGATATTCGGGTGTAATTTGCTCTAAGCTTTGAGCAGCAATTACAATGCTTCCTCTGGCTGAACGTGCCACGCTACTAAACTCACTAATATCTATCTGTTTTTGAATTCTAGGAAACTCATCAATCCAAAATACAATTCCTTGCTCACCCTCATTTTGAGTCCATCGTTCATAAAAAATAGTCATTAGAATATCAATTAGTGCTGATGATATCTTTTTAGAAACATCACGTCCTGCTAACTCGGCTCCAATTACTAATAAAGTAGGGTGACGCTGAATATCTCGCAGTAAAATGTCGCTGTGTCCTGTAACTTGCTCAAAATTAGGCCAACCAAAAAAACCAATCGCATTTTGAATTGCCCAAGTAAAAGCATTTGCCCCATTTTCGCTTTCTTGAATTAATCTTAATTGGGACTCAATAGCTGCTTGTAATCTACTATCCTGACATACTCGTAAAAGTGGGGTTAGGGTTTCAACAGGGTTTTGAGCAATTTGATAAATATGCTTGAGGTTGCCAGCATTGCCAAAAATATGTTTAATCAGCATTATCCACTGAGCCATCCAAGCGATATCTCTCAAGGCAATTTGCTGATTTTCCCCTAAATTTTCAGTATCACCATACAAACATTTAGCTAAGATTTGAGCATCTTGTACAGAGTTGATATTATCTAGTAAATTAATACTGTGACTGCGGGCAACTTCTTGAGGAAGCGTACTCCAATAAATCACCCTCACTCCCCTTTGCTCTGCATAATGTCCTAGTTCGTCTATTAGAGAACCACCTTTGACATCAATTACAATATTAGATAAACCAGCATTGATCGCAGCCTTTATCCCTGGAATAATTAACCCTTTCGTCTTGCCAGACTCAGGTGGCCCGATAATAGCCATATTTCTGTAAATAGATTTTTCTTGCAGCCAAATATCTTGAGTTGGCTTGAATTTTCCGCCAGCAATTTTTAGAAACTTACCGAGATTGACAACTGGCTGAGAAGCAGATCTATCTGGATGTTTAATAATTTTGTAATTATGAAACTGAGAGCCTGGACTCTTGAAAGTATCACAAAGCTCGTTGAGTATGGCTGTTCCTGAGTAATCCCTTAAATCTCTAAGATGAATATCTGTAGGGGGTAAAGGTTCATTGGGGCCAATGATAGTTTCCCTACCGCCGAACAGGTTTCTTAACCACCAGGTTTGGTTTTCAAATAAATCTTGCCAAGTCATACTATTAAGGCTATGGTCGTTCTAACTTTGGGCGTTTCGACTCTGCTGAATGTGGCTCTGTGGGTCGTGGTTCGGCTGGTTGTATGTCTACAGATTGTGGCTTTGTAGGTTGCGACTGTGAAGGTCGTAGTTTAAAGCCAGGCTGAGATAGGTTACTATTAATAAATAAAACTAATAAAAATAAAACTACAATAATTGGCAAAACGAGAATAAACTTAGGATTTTGACCCCTTGTTTTTGTCTGTCTAGCTATTTGTTGAGGTATGTCTTGCAACGGTTCTTCGCCTTCTTCAGGAGTATTGTGTAACGCTAATGAAGAAGGAGTAGGTACTGTTGACAATTGTAGTTCTGGCTGTCGCCAGTTCAGTTGTTGCTGTTCGGGTTGTGATTGAGCAGCTTCCGACATTTCTTGAAGATATATAGCCTCAACCCTTCTCCCATCTGCATCATAAAAATAGCCTATTTCCTGACGTAAGGGATCGTAAACTACTGCTATTTGCCAAATTTGCTTAAAGCATAACCGTTGGGTATTTAAGTCAGTCCCTGATAAAAAAATTCCATGACCAGGATGGGAATGATACCAGCCAACAACTGTAGTTCTGGGGAAGTATTCTTTTTGATCGCTTAGAATCGCCTGCCAACATTCAGGAGTAAAGTGAAAATGAACTCGATTACCAACTGTATAAGGAGCAGCTATTGACCCAACAATTTCCGTGTAATGATTCTTTGTATCTGGACATAAGTAAGCTTGTCCAACTAATACGCCTCCTGTCTCATTATTAGGATCGATTCTGAGATGCTCTATAAGTCTATCCTCAGCTTCACGCTCTACAAAAACACTCATTCTGTTATTACTTAGTTGCTTGTATAGTGCTTCAATACCTCTATGATTTTGATGACGTATGCGATTATGGTTCTCTTGCAAAAATTCTTTAAGAGAACGGCTTATCGGTTTATAAACATCCTCAGAATCACGCCACTGGAGTTTGGGCATAATCTTTAATCCCACTAAATTAAAGGTCTTAATAAGGAAAATATAGCGTTTCTCGATCTGGTGAGGTACAGCCTCAGAACTTCAAGGCTTGATATACAAAATATTCTTGTACCTCAGTTACATAGGAAACGCTATAGATATTTTTTAGCCTATTTTTTGCCAAAGGGTTACATGAAATTCCTCTATCCCAATCATCTTTATATTAAATAAAAGCTAAAAATTTTTACTTTATCTCCAATTCAACTTGGGCTTAGTTTGACCAAAATCTGAACCTGTACTTAATGGAAATAAGTGGTTATTTCTATTAGCCCAATCTCTTGCATTTCCATTAGCAGGTGCTCCAAACCTAAGATTTTCATACTGGATCATACTAATAACTCTTTTTACCAAAACATCTAGAGGCTGACTGATAGTTGTCAGTTCACTACCTTTGAAGCAAAATCCTCCATGTGAAAAAACATTGGGATGATACAGTGGAGTTTCTACCTTAACATCAGGCAATTGACCCGGATCGGGATAGTTTGCTGGAAAATTACTGATGATAATTATGTGTTCAGTTCGATACTTTGGTGTTTCACCTGCAACTGACTCTATCCCCTTGCAGTTAGATAGTTGGATTCGGTAGTATTCGGGTGGTGTACCTCTTTGTTCCAGTATCTTAACTTTGACTGGCTCGTTAAAAGCACACAGCTTTTGTAAACCTCTATAGTCATTAGCAAGCCGCTGGTCACGAATAGCCATTTTTAATAACCTCCTTCTGCATTAGGTGTGAGTGTTAATAAAGATCCCGGTTGAATGCCCGCACCTTGAAAAGTATCATTACCTTGTAGGATTTTGGTTGTTTTATCTAAACTCAAGAGCAAGTGGCAAGGAACCGATGATAAGTTAGCCAATTCCTGAGCTTGCTCCTGAAAGTCTTCTATAAGCATATCCCCAGGAACATCAGTTGTTTTTTTGAAATTTCCATCGACAGTCCTAACAGTGACCTTAATTGTTTCCATGAGTTAATTATCCTCCTGATGATTTCTGTAGTTATGAAAGTGATTATAAGATGGTTTGACATCAAATGAATTTAGCTAACTTCTACATAAGGTACGAGTATTAATAAAGATCCCGATTGAATGCCCGCACCTTGAAAAGTATCATTACCTCGTAGGATTTTGTTTGTTTTATCTAAAATCAAGTAGTAAGGAACCGATGATAAGTTAGCCACTTCCTGAGCTTCCCATTGAAAGTCTTCTATAAGCATATCCCCAGGAACATCAGTTGTTTTTTTGAAATTTCCATCGAAAGTCTTAACAATGACCTTAATTGTTTCCATGATTTAATTATCATCCTGATGTGTTTTTTTGGATTCAGAAAATAACTCTATGTTTACGTCCCACTGAAATTTTTGACCACTATAGTTAAGCAACTCCCGTTCAGCTAACCAAAAATCCTTAAAAGTCAAATCTGCATCTTCAGACTCAGCATAAAGCTGAAAATACTTGACAGCTTCTCTGTTTAAATTGTTACACTGCGGACATTTTGTTTCACCTTGTTTGATTTCTTTGAGAGGTTTTCTAACTAGATCTATGTATCCACAATTTTCGCAAGTAAACTTAGAGACAAAATCAAAAGGCAACTCTAACTTCCAATCCGGCCCTAAATCTAATTCTTGGGCAACTTGTTTAGGTGTACTCTCAAATTTGACTGGCAATGGTGATGTGCTGCTATTTTGCGGAATTGAGGCATGATCTGGACATTCCTGATCAAGATTAAATTCAAGTGTTGTAAAACCTACTGGCATAGTAACAGGTAAAAACAGCTTAGTGCCTGGTTTTAAGTTACTTTCACCAAATAACAACAATTGCACAGCCACTTCGACTTGGTAAGCGGCAATAACCGATGAAGTCATAATGGTTGTTGCTAACTTTGGTTCCTGATAGCTGTCATTTAGAAATCCACATGAATACCTTTCGTTGAGCCTTGCCCAAGCTGACCTATCCATTTGGCAGCGATAGCAGGCAGTGTCTGGAACCCTGGGATTGAAAAGAGCAACATTTCCCAGTTGGTGGTTAATTCCGCCGTCAATCCAAGGCACCCCAGCAAAGTAGCACTTTTTATTAATTTCTCGTCTGGCACTAACGCTATCCAAGCAGCCAAACGCCACATCCATTTCCCGCAGCAAGCCGCACCCAAAGGCAAATTCCAGCTTACCGATAATGGGATAAACTTGGGTATCTGGGTTCAAAATTTTAACTCGCTCGGCCGCAACCTCAGCTTTATGCCTACCTATGTCCGACTCTCTAAACAAAACTGAGCGCGTCAAATTATGGATTTCGATGGTGTCGTAGTCCACGACCCAAATATGACCAATTCCCAGTAAAGCCAAGTTTTTCAGCACTTCATTACCCAATGCGCCGCAGCCAAATACCGCCACTTTCGCATTGACCAATTTTTCTTGGCTCCAGTTGGGAATCCTTTTTAAGCGATCATATTTATCATCAGGCATCAACATTTTGTAGATCTAGTATTGCATCACATTGTATTTAATATAAATGTTTAAAGACTCACTTGAGATTTAAGCCAAAAAATTGATGCGCTCCTTTGAACAAATAGTTTCTCTGAATACACCTGTATCTTGATGTTTTACAGAATTTTTGAGTGGAGTTGATGTTTCCTACTGTTCTTCATTTCACACATCATCTACTGGTTGATGTGTGCCATTTTCGTTATCCTCATAAAAGTAATTTCACTTCAGGGTCGGCAGTAAATGAATTTTTCTGATTACCTAGAAGAAACTGAGGGATATTTGGGTTGGAGTCAGAAAGAAGATTACAATTCCTGGTGTGCCAGAATGCGGCACTTTAGAGATGAGTTTCGTTCAACCCAATCAGATAGCATCAGCAATACAGTTAGGGACAATCTCTCTTCCGAGTTGTTAAAACAGGGAGTGGGACAGTCTCAGCGTAAAGTTGAACGCGCAGCTTCAAACAATCTAGTCAAACCAGCCAGTGAAACAACCCAAGTAAGAACTACTGGCATTACAAAAAGAGTAATTTCCAGTTTTGACCAAGGCTAGTGATAGTGTAACTGTGCTGATAGTTTAGTTGAGCAAGATAAAAATTAGGCGCGTCAATCTATTTGGGTCTTTTTAAAATGTTTGGGGCGGTAGCCCCACAGAACTGTGGTCAAAATCTACTGGTATGAATGTTCAGACACAAGAATTCCCGTTATTGTCTCCTCCATAATCAGACTTGGTTTGAAACTGAGGGGTTTAGGAGAAACGTTTCTCCGCTCATATTTTTAGTCTCCTCCAGTTGGAAACTTGGTTTGAAGCTACACCACCTCGTACTGATCAACGCTACAGAAAACTACGCGCCCACTGTCTAGTTGGATCTCAACTGATTTTGAATAGCCACGATCAACCACTATCACACCCTCCCCAGCAGGGTTGTATCTGGTAGCAAAGGCTCTAGCCCTCCGACCGACCAAACTAGCCGATTGTTCACTGTGCGGGGGATTAAGTTCTGGTTTCTGTTTGGCTACTGGATTGATTAGATCTAATTGCTGGCTTTCAATTTGACTGGTAGTACAAACAAGATCGGTAGTACAAACTTGATTTGATCTATTAATATACGGATTTTGTACTACGGTATCAGAACTTGATACATTTTGAGATTTGTCACGCTCAAGCCACGCTGGGAATATCTGATCTGCCCAGTGCTGGACAAGGGAAACACACTTATATACCTTCTCCTGCTCACCTCTAACTCCCCGCTTCTCCCCTGTAGGGGCAAGCTTGGCTCCTACCAACGCCAACAGTGCATTGGCAGTTCTAATCGGTGACGAATCCTCTTTGATGGTTACGCCGATTGCTGTCTTAATATCGTGCCTTGAGACGTAAAGCTGTAAGTGCCACGCCTGTAGATCTGAGGGAGTAAATGTGCTATCGCCTTCTAAAAACCGAGATAAGAACAACTCGACCAATTTCACCTTAATTCCTAGTAGTCGCTTATTTAAGTCAGGCTTCCAAACTTTCTTATCGCTATACTCTGTTAAACTAGCTAAAGCTTTTTTATCACGCTCTGGTAAATATTCTCGACCAATAGTTGAGTAGTAGAGCAGTTTGAGTTTTGGGCTTAAGCCATCATCGTCTGCCTCTACTAATTCTGGCGTAACCTCTATTTGGTAGTTTCTATTGAGCAGGAATTTTTTCTCTGAGAGTAATTCATCTTCAGTACGAGATTGTTGATTTTGTAGTTGGTTAAATTCATCAGGTGACAAGGTATATGAATTGGGAACATCGTGGCAATATTCCTGATAAATTTTATCTCTAGATTCGGTAATCTCCTTTGATAAATCTACTATTTCCTCATCCGGCTCTGGCTCTAAAATCTCATAGCCATCTGCCTCTAACTTCTCAAGGATTGACTCTTGATAGTTCAGCATTCCTTGATTAATTAATACTCCCAACTTAGCCCAAGTAATTAGGGGGCTATCAAAGTATTCGGTTTCTGTTCCATCATTGTTGAGTTGTGCGAGTAGACTAATGTGAGCTTTAGCTAGTTGATGAGTTGAAGCTAATAAACCTTTGATATCAGTGGAACCATTGCCCACGAAACAGCTAGGCAATCCTCTGGGGGCTACGAATATATGGCGGGGTATATCTTCCCTGATTCTCTCGATAGTTTGACAGAAACTGTTAACAGTTTGTACGCCTTGAGCAATTCCAAATACCGCATTAAAATGACCTCTAACGTCGATGCTTACGCCAGTCTCTAAAGATGGAGAGGTAATGACGATATCATAATCAATAAGTTGTTTATTTAAGTCAGAGCCGATACATCTGTAAGCAGGATGATTAGGATCACGAGTTGATTCACCGTCAATCCGTAAAATATTTTTTCCGAAGCATTCTTTATTGAAAAGGGCTTCTAAATTCCGAGTGCCAAATTTGCTTTTATGCTTCTGTCCAGAGGTATGAACAATAATCTTCTGATCTTTTTTAGCAGTATCTAAAGCCTTGTTTACTAGCTGTTTAGGATTGTTGTAAACATATAAATGTCGTTCTCTGTCAGTGGGAAGATAAGTGTTGTGCAGTACCCAAGTTTTAACTTTCTCACCTAACAAACTGTAAAGGAACTGAATACTGATGGGGCTTAGATCAGCATCCATGATGTAAATTTTCCCCCCGCCTCTAACAATGTTCTGTAAAACTGATGCGAGGGTTTCGATAATTAAGATTCTAAATTCTTTAATCAAACTGCTGTCTAGTAAATCCCAGATTACTTGCTCGATTTCGTCAAATACAGCCAGACCTTGATCCCAGGAGTGGGGGTCAAATTTAGCTTTACTGTGGGGGTGTAAACTGTGATGACAGAGAAAATATCCTTGTAATGATTGAGTAAAAGATTGCTTCAGATCATTAAGATAGTCTACACCGAATCTGGAGGCATTGACAGCAGCTAATTGTTGACGATGGACAACTCCTAATACTCGCTTACCATCGGCAATAAAATCTCTCACGCATTCAGCTAGTGAACCAGTTTTGTTTGTGCCTTTAAAGGATTTAATTCCTATGATCACAGCATCATCAGGGGGATTAATATCACTAGCTTCTAAGTACTGCTTACAAACAGTTTCAGAGACATAAGGAGTGATATCAAATAAGAGCTTCTTCTGCCATTGCTTATAAGTTGAAGCAGTTTCATATAGCAAATCAAAGCACTCAGTACCTCGTGCTGCAATTAGGTCATCAACTCCCTTTTCTTTGAAGTTCCATTGTATAAGTTTAACGGTGCATTTTCTCTTGATTAAGAGTTTAGAAGTATTAGTTATTGCAGTTCTTACATTCTGAATTGTTTTAGAATTCTGATCGTTATCAAAGCAGAAGTAAAATTCTCGACCTTCGACTGCAAATACTTCTAGTTGGGGGATTAAGTATTTGAGTCCAGTATTGTTGCCAAATTCATCTCTGGGCTGGCGATAGCCAGAAAAGATCCCTGGTAGTGCGATCGCTATATAATTAGCAGTCAGAACGGCTCCTGCTTTCTTGGCTCCCTCGACAAGGATAATGGGAATCTCAGGGTGAGCGATTACCCAATCCCAGAAGTTATCACCCTCTATTTCTAGTCCGTAACGCTCTGCTATGGCTTGCCAAATGTGACGCGGTACTTTTAGGGCAAATATCTCTGTCGGAGTTTTAACCGGATGCTCGTACTTAACTGTTTTTACTTTTGGAACATCACCAAAACCATTAAACTCCTCAACTCTTGGTTTGTTTGGTTTAAAACATCCCCATTGACTCTCTTTAAGAGTAATAACATCGACACCTGTGCAATGCCAGCCACCATAATCAAAGTGATGATATTTCCTCAGCCAATAGTCTCTTAATCTGCCGTCATTACGTCGTTCAGTATTAGGCAAGGCATAAAGGATAGCCTCGTAAGCTTCGTTGCCACTGAGCGAGCGCACATTCAACTCAATGATGTCTTGAGCGACCGCAGAATTACGCCATTCCTCTAGGTGTTGAGGGTATATCATACCTCACCCCCATTTGGCAGAGAGGATGTATAATTATTTAATTTTTCAAAATCTTTTAGCGATACTGGAGTGCGATCGCCTAATTGACGTTTGGCTTCAAATTTAAGTGTGGCGCAAGTTTCAGCCGTTTGCTGCTGCTTTCTTAACGTATAAGCCTGGATAACCCATTTAGTAGGCTGGGTTTTCGCCTTTGGTAGCTGTTGCATTGCTCGCTCCTTGTGTGGTGAGGGGAGCCGGACGCTACCTATCAAATCTCAAGTGTTCAGACAAATAAGTATTTGTGCTGATTGTGTTGCTACACGAGTGCTGCTTCACAAGCGTTGCTACAGGAGCAACGATAGTTTACAATTGAGATCGGAATAGGCTCTGGGTTGAAATTTATGAGCGTCCGATTCCTGGTTTGTAATGAACCATCTGTGTCGTTGCACGACTCCTATGGACATTTTTCAACGATTCTTATGCTTCTTTCTCCTCATAACGAGCTAGGAAAGCCTTAATAAATTTAACTATATCCTCTTCAGGAATCAAAAAAGCAGCACCTTTTCTTTTTAGAAGCAGAAGTTTTAACGATCCTATTGCGGTATAAAGTTCATCTCTATGGTTGTAGATTGAGGTCGGCTTCCACAAAATTAAAACTTTTGTGAGAGGGACATTGCGAACTTCTCTTGAGGACATTCCAAATATTTGTCTATTTTTGGTTAGCCAATTGGTGTAATCGGCTAATTCCACAAGAGGGCAAGGTTTCCAGTCTTTTATACCTTTCTTATCTCGTTTTACATACAGCCCTTCTTTTGCCTCGTTATAAACAATTTGTGATTCTCCTTTGGAACGGATCGACATAAGGATATGAGCTTTTTTGGGAAATCTTACAAACAGATCTAGTGGGTTTCTTTGTTCTGGCACTTCTAAAGTAGGGAAAATCTGTACTCCCAAGTGTTCAAACTCCTCCAACAGAAGCCGCATTACTTTGATGAGCCGAGCCAATTTTTGAATTTGGTCTAGAGGTTTGTACGCCAATGCGAACATGATAAAGGCTGGATATCCGACCAACGGGAGCGCTGCGATCGCAGCAGCACTACATTCAGCATAGGTAGCAGATAGATAGTCCTTTTCCCGCTCTAGTTGCTGCAATGCTTCCCAGTTGTGGAGAGGTAATGTAATGTTGTTTTGCTCTGTAGCTTGCATTTGCCATTTCCCCTATTACTGCCAAATTCGTCCTGCTTTTAGCTACGTTTAACAAGCGTGTTTATGCACTACTTAGCTATTATTTTATTGTTTAGCTAGACAGCGAGACTGCCAAATTCCGCGTTCCTTTAGCTGTTAGTATTTTTGCTCACTTCATCACTGATGGTAGAGGTTAATAATGCTGCCTACATATTTGTTGCGGTGCATTAAGGGCGAAGCGAATACAAGTAATTTTTCACTTCGACGGATCGAGTCCTTAGTTGACTAATTCAAATATGTCCTGCTCACTAAAGAATTCACTGAGTAGGGCTATCTTTATCCTCTTGGCTGGGGGTGTACTCAATCAACTCGTAGAGACTGCAATTTAAGGCATTGCAAATACGATCCAGTGTTTCGCCACCGATAGCTGGCAGAACATCAGTAATTCTCCACTTATAAATAGTGTTCTCATGAACGCCTAAGATTTTTGCTAATCGCACGGTTGTCATGCGTTCTCGCGCCATTACCTCCCTGAGTTTCCATTGGACAGTCAAATGTTTTACACCTATAGACAAGTAATCCCCTCTCTAAATGTTAGAAACCACACTATAAGTATGGCATAATGAGGGTGTAATCAGTTACAAGTTAGGTGAGTGTATTGGCTGGACACCTCCACTCACCTAGCCCCTATGTATAGGAGACAAATCTAATGATGAATGAAAAAGTATCACAGCGATCGCACTGTGGAGGGAATTATGCAAGATTCCTCCAATAACAACAGCGATAACGCTACCTCTGTGCTATTCCCTCTATTCCTATGCAGCATCGGCATAAACGTTCTGCAACACGCCTGGAACAGTAACCAGCTTGCAATATTGCAACAGGCTGACAACTTGCAGCAGCAGAAAATCGCTCAACTGCAAACCGATAAAGATGTTTGTGCTGGTAAGCTTGCAGGCTTTATCGAGGGCAGGCGGTGATGAACAACGAAGTTTACACAACTGCTCAAGCTGCCGAGTTTTTAGGGATTTCTACCAATAATTTAAGGGTTTGGAAGTCTCGCAAATCTGACCAATTAATCGAAGGTACTCACTGGGTAACTGGTGATAACAATCAGGTTTTCTGGACACCAATAGGGCTTGAGGTATTACAGCAAATCAAAGGTGTAACAGCCTGTAATGCAGACATTACAGACGATGTAATAGAGCCATTACAAGAGACTGTTACACAGCCATTACAGCAGTCGGATGTAGACCCATTACGGCGTTACAGCAGTTTGATAAGTGCCGTAGCTGATGCCATTACACCAGGACTGTTGCAACGCATAGATAACGCAGTTACGGGTCGGGTTAAGACGGCGATCGCAAAACCAATGACATCGACTGAGTGTGTAACCTTGCTGACTGAATTGGGTTTAAAACCTTGTAATCCAGAACTGCTTCTAAGTGGCAACAATCCAAATTTACTAACTGAATCTAAGGAGAACTAAATCATGGGACTACTGAAATTTATCACCCGTAAAAAATTAGACGCGTCAACTGAGGCAGGTGGACAACTAGCAAATGATGGAACTAATCACAACTTAGCTACCAGTAAGGTTCTGGCTGCAACTGATAAAGATGTTATCACCCCAAATAATGCAGACTTTAGCAGTGTGAGAACTGCGCCAATTGTCAAAGCCCCCCGCTACTTTAATAAAGCTGAAGCTGACGCATTACGCATCTTAGCCAAGCAAAAGAAAGTACAAGCAGACGCTTCAGTTAGTGCTTATAAAGCCCTGAAAAATATTGAGGATTCTGATACTACCGTACATACCACGCACCGTCGCTACCAATCAAAAGTAGCTCGGACTGAACTTGAAAAACAGCAAGCTAACGCACAACTAGCTAAGGATTTACATAGTTTGCGCCCTCATTATGCAGAAATGCACAGTGAAGTTAAATCAGCAGAAACTAACGCTGCAAATGCGATTAATGCCATAAAAAGCAGTTACGGCTGCTAGTGACTAATTAGCAACTTTTGGGGAGTATTTTATTGCTCCCCTTTTTAAGGGGATATATGGGTAAATCAATTCAACTAGGTGGATATTTCTTACTTGGTGTAAGCTGTTGCGGTCTATTTTCCTATACCGCTTATGTGGTTCCTAGATTTCAAGCTTATGCGTTTTGGCTGGTGGTTGTAATCAGCCTGTGCTTTGTGGTTGGAGGTTTAGTAGATGACTATTTATCAGAGGTAATGGGACTTACCTACACTCAATATATTGGGGGACTTATCACCATGATTGCAATAGTTTTAATTGGGTCGATCATACAGTGGGTAAGGTAAGAATGATGGTTAAAGTTACGCATCCAAGCTTATATGATCTGCCGAGCGATCAGCGAATGAACTTAGTTAACAGGCTTTTAAGCCCTAACTTATTCGTAGTAACACAGAATGGCTGTCACGAATTACAAAAATGTGTTGGTAAGGGAAATTATGGTAGGTTTGAGTTAGCAAAAGTAGGAAGAACATATCTAGCTCATCGGGTATCCTACGAGTTTTTTAAAGGTAGGATACCTAACGGATTAATTGTCATGCACTATTGCGATAATCCTAAGTGCATTAATCCTAATAACCTATCAGTAGGAACTATTTTCGATAACAACCAAGACAAGGCGAAAAAGGGGAGGGGTAATGCTCCTCTAGGCTGTAAACATGGGAGATCCAAACTCACGGAGTCTCAGGTACTAGAAATCAAAAGATTGCTAAGAGAAAAGAGTTTTAGCTATGGAGAAATTGGAAAAATGTACAAAGTAGCTAAAGGAACTATTCAAAGAATAGCAGAAGGTAGAACTTGGAGCCACGTACAATGATTAAAATATCGTCGCCACAAGATCAACTGCGTAGCAACAGAAACTTACTCGCTCTAGTTGGCGGATCGTCAACCGTAATAGGGCTATTACTTTGGAGCGCATCACCTTTTCTATTCCCCAACCCCAAAGATAAGTTTAGCGTTTCACTGCGTTATATGACCTTGTTTATTACTAGCTGTTGCGGTGTAACAGCCGTTGCAACAGGGCATCAACTACAGCGCATCACACCACTTTTAAAAGCAATTGAACAGGCAGAAAAAGCCGACTTCATCAGTCAGCTTGCTACCTCGCAATGGGTACAAGAACAGCGTTACCAGTCAGAAGCCGTTACAGCGTTACAACCCTCGCAACAGCAACCCGTTACACTGCAACAGTCAAATAGTTATAACGACCGTAACGACGCAGTAGCAAGGGATAACGAAGCTGTAACTGATTCTCTAACGACTGCAACACCCTCTGTAACGGATGCTGCAACAGATGAGGGAATGGAAGGTTACAGACCTACTTATCTAGCTGTAACGGCACTGCAACAGCAAGGAATTAGCGATAGCGACATTATCAAAGATGTGCTGAAACAGGGCGGAACAAATTATCAGAAAGGTAAAGCAATGCTAGAGGCACTGTTGCAGTTAGGACAGTCTAAAGGTTGGTAGTTGCATTTTTGATTATCAGTCAGACTGCTATACAGAAAAATGAGTAAATATATGCACAGACCATCATATATTACGGAACAAAAATGGCAACAAATTTACAGTTTTATTCACGCAAAAACCAGAATGACACCTCAACAATTTGTAAGTAAATGGGGTGTCACTTCCGGCTTTATTGCCGAGTTATGTCACTGCAACGAAAGCACAGTCGCTAATTGGATTAACGGAAACTTTGGCGACTCTTCCTCGCAACGTCCCCATCAACTAAAGCTATTTATAGCCGACTTAATGCTGTCAGACTTTGAAGGATTGCCTGAGAAGTTTAAAAGTTTGTTTTGCCCTGATTGGCAGCGTTAGCTAGTTATTAACCCCCTGCTACTAGGCAAGGGGTTAATTGTTTTAACTTCTAACTTTTAAAACGCGATAGCGTTTTATATAAAAAACTGCTGTACTATTTGAAACTGTTTGTAATCATAAAAGCTATTTTAATAACTAAAATTATTTGTAATACTGAAAAGTATGGTAGTAGGGAAAATTATTGGTATAGTAAAAAACAGAAAATTTCGTTACAATAAATAGTAATGCTGCTAAGTTTTATGAGGGGACGTAGACGAAACATTATTGATACAATGTAACGTTTAATTAATCAAAATTAACTTGAAAAAGTATTAAAGAGGTGCGCTGCATAATCATTTTGTAGTCATTTTAGCTATAACTATTTCAATCGAGAAATAACAGTAGCCTTTTTAAGTTTTAATATAGCTAAGATTCCCTATGTCTATCAAACGCGCAGATGGTGTTACTGAATCTGAACGCTACCTAAAGCTTCTTTGTGATCGCACGTTTTTGTCACTTTGGAGTTATCCAGGAGTATACAGAGATCAAGTTTCAGGGAAAGGAACTCAGGGGAAAGAAGTATGTGATTTATTAGTCGTATTCGAGAATCATATCATTATTTTCTCAGACAAAGATTGCCAATTCCCAAATAGCGATCAACTTGAGCTTGATTGGAACAGATGGTTTAAAAGAGCAATACAAAAATCAGCAGATCAAGTTTGGGGGGCTGAAAGATGGATTAAACAACATCAAAATCGCCTTTTCTTGGATCGTGCATGTACTTCACCTTTTCCTATTGATCTACCTGATTTATCGACAGCAAGGTTTCACCTGATTGTTGTTGCACATGACAATTCTAGGCGTTGTCAACAGGAACTTGGTGGCAGTGGTAGTCTCATAATTAATTCTTCTGTTAAAGGTGCTGCACATTATGTAGGTGAAAATGGAGGTGTCCCATTCTTCGTTGGAGATATTGATCCAAGTTGTACATTTGTACACATACTGGACGACACCTCTTTGGACATTGTTTTAGGTACATTAGACACTATTTCAGATTTTGTTTCATACTTGACTAAAAAGGAGAAGCTCATCAGATCTGATACAGTTGTTCTTGCCGCAGGTGAAGAAGACTTGCTGGCTTATTACCTCAAGAATATGAATGAGGAATATGAACATGATTTTGTTATCCCGTCTCAGGTTGATGGACAAATAACTCATCTTGTTTTTGATGAAGGTCATTGGGAGGATTTCAGTCAAAGCCCTGAACGGCAAGCTCAAGTCTCAGCCGATAGAGTCAGCTATGCCTGGGATGGGCTGATTGAAACCTTTAGTAAGCATGTTGTGGAAGACACACAGTATTTCACAACTCATCCTGGTGTCAAAGCAACAGAACCACTTCTTCGGTTTTTAGCACGAGAATCACGCTTTCGGAGACGAAACCTCGCAGCAGGACTTTGTGGACTAATTAAGTCAGCACCAAGAGATATGCGTGCAACCCGTTATTTGTGTTCTTCGTCGCCTCAAGAACCCTACTACGTTTTTCTAACACTTCCACAATTTGATTGGATGACTTATGAGGAATATCGGGAAGCACGTAGATCTTTATTAGAGGCTTGCTGTTCAACTGTGAAACTTAAGTTTCCCGATGCTCAACATATAGTCGGAATAGCTACTGAGCCAGGTTTTGATAATGGAGGTAGATCTGAAGACGCTATGTATATTGATGCAACAGATTTGAGTGAAGAAGATGCTGCTAGAGCAAGAGAAGCCTCTGAAAAACTAGATATTCTGAAGAATCCAAATATGTTCAGTGTTCATGATCAAGAGTATCCGCTTTAGAAGCCTACAAGACAATGAAATTCCCAAACCTGAAAATTGAAGTCACAGCAATTGCACGGCATGACAAGTCGCTGCATCAGAACGCTTCAAGATTGTCGTTCGGTGAGCTTAGTTGTTATGCTGGTGTGCTCGGCTGGGTTGGATGCCTCAAAACTCATAAGTAATGACAATACTTTGAGGCTTATTCGTTATATCGAACGCGGGTTGCCATATAAATTGGTTGAATTAAGGATACACTTAAGGACTAACCAGTATAAGAGTGGTGTTCAGTATACCTTCCTACAGTGTTAGCCAATTAGATGTCAAAAATGGTAATCAATAAAGTATATTTAAGCTAGGGCTAGAAAAGTGTTTAATAGCTAGACAGTTGTGTGTATATATAATAAATATAAACAATGAATGATTACCCAAACTTTAAAAATTCACCCATTGTTGAGGCAATTTTTGATATAAGAGCTACGCTTCCAACCAACCTAAACTTTGAGGATATATCTCTGTTTGAAGAAAGTATAAAAGACGAATTTCCTGTAAAAAATATTAAAGCATCTCTCAAAGCAGATTTTTCTTTTCAATTAAATAATATTCCTAGCAATATACCCTTATCTACTAGCAAAGAAGGATTTGTTTTTAGTTCATTAGATAATAAAAAAATTATACAAGTAAGATTAGATGGTTTTACTTTCAGCCAGCTTCAACCTTATGATAGCTGGGATAATTTCTATAATCAAGCCTGCAATCTCTGGAAAATGTATGTACAGGTTGCCAGACCAGATGCAGTTTCCAGAGTAGCACTAAGGTATATAAATAAAATGGAAATTCCATTTAAAGAGCCATTTAAAATTGAGGATTATGTAAAAATATTTCCTGAAATTAGTGCAGATATAAAAGTAACACTGATGGATTATTTTATGAGATTGGTTGTAACTAATCCGAAATATTTACCTTCAATTGCAATCGTTAACCAAACTATTGGAGAATTAACGGAGAATAATACTTTACCTTTAATATTTGATATAGATATTTACCAGGACGTAATTTTTTCACCCGAGGAAGATGAAGGCAAAATAAAAAATATTTTTGAAAACAACTTACGTTCGTTTAGAAACGAAATATTTTTTAAAGCAATTACAAAAAAAACGGAGGCTCTTTTTCAATGACTACAACAATAAGCAAGGACATAAGGCAAGGTAATTACAGAAGCTATACTGATATTGGCAAAAGTAATGAGTACGAAATAATTAACCAAAAAGCTTCAAAAATTCAAGAAGATATTCAAAGCATCCCATCTGTAGGAAGTAGCATTTTACTCTACTTACTATGCAGTCAAGATATTAATAGCTTTGAGGATAAGGTGGAATCGATATATCAACAGCTATTAGAGGGTATACCTGTATTGAATAGGATAGATATGTTTGTGCTATCCCAGGTAAATAGACAAATGGATTTATTAGAAGCATTAATTATGATTAGGCTTCTTGGCCCAATGCTTGTTAATCAATATTACTCACATGATAGTTCTAATATAATCAAACATCTGTTAGAAGATTCTAGGCCGTCCATAAGATATGCTGCTTTGGAAGCAATCAGCTTTGCCATAGGGTTATCTCCAGTAGCCGAAAATTTACTTACGGAGGCAACAAAAATTTTAAAACACGAACAAAAAGAGTACATTGTTAAATATTTGAAAGAATTGCAGGAATAAAGTATTTGATGAATTGTTTTATTAGGAAAATTCAAAGTTTAGCTATGTGGCAGGAGGGGAAAGATGCTAAACAAATTTTATCTCCCCTACATGCCATGAGATATGCTCTTGATATTAATAAAGGAAAAGGAAAACCATCATTTTGGCGAGCGACTAATGAAGAAGAATTAGAAAAAATTGTTTTGGGGATGTTATTAATGATGAATATAAATCAAATTGACAGTATTAGAATAATCAGTTTTGGAGAAGAGTGTTTTTCAGGTAATCAAGGTAAATTAAGTAACAAGGAAGATCCTTCATTCCCTATAATTAGCGTAAGAAAATTACATTATGAATTAAATCCAGCTAATGAAACTGTAATACTTCCTATAGCAGAAACATTTTTAAGTTGCAAAGGCGAATGTAAAGAATTTCATAAGAATAAAACTAAAAATAATGTTTTAAATATGGGAGAGATATTGAAAAAATATCTTAATGACGTGAGCGATGAATATAAAGAAAAAGCTTTGAAATTGCTTAAATGATTAAACTAATAGAAAGAAGATTTTTCTAGCTATAAATATTTTGATAGCAAGCCACAAACAAAGTTGAAACTTTGTTTTAAATATTGCTTATAGCGGCGTTTGAGTAGCAAGTGTGCAGAAAGTGCAGAGAGGGCCTAAAACTCTCTCGGTGTAAGTATTTTATAGCTTAACTTTTCTTAATGATTCTCGACTATTGAAGTGTACCAGTAGAACCTCGTTTAGATGGACAGCACTAACGCAGATGCACAATGCTGGTATTCCTCTGAGGCACATTCAGGAAATATCGGTTCACAAAGACTTGGGGACTTTACAACGATATTTGGAAGTGTCCCCCGAACAGAGAAAGAAGGCTATGTTGGTAATTGGGTTCTGAATTTTTTTGTTAATGTTGTTAGCAGCGGAGCGGGTACCATTGCCCATCATCGAGATAGCCCTGTTCAAAGCAACTAACAACCATTCCGTTCTCACCACCTGTTTGGACGAACATCAGAGTATTCAAATTTTTTTCGGTCTTAAGTCGGGTGGAAATTTTTTCTGCAATTCTAATAACCTGTTTAACCATATCCTCATTTCTATCACGCTCCTCGTCAAATCCTGCACTAACGATTTCTGAGGCATCAGGTCTGAGGAAAAAGAACTCTCCTATCCCTCCAAAGTATGTGAATACAAGGGAATGATCTTTGTGTTTTCCATCTGAATCAAAATCGGAATCATCTTCAGAACAAGATAAAATGCCAGTAAAAGGCGAGTATAACGGGATTCCGTCTTCTTGATCGCTGTTTATCAAGATTACATTTGAAATCATGGTTTATCCTTCAGCAAACATTAATTCTGAGGCTTCAATTCTACCAGTTCGGAATCACTTACAGCCCAGTACATAAGTCTTATTTATGACTAATCAACTTAACTCTATAAAGCGACCGCATAGAGAATATGGCTAGAGATTGCCCTAATATTAAATTGTGCTACTAAAGTCTTATATTTGAAAGACTTGATCCGAAAAAAACTAATCTACACTTTTTTAGGCGCTTGAAGTTTGCGGAAGTACAGGTAGATCTAAAAGGATTTAGGCATACTCGTAGAACTTCCTAATTGAGTGAGAAAGGTAGCTGCGTGGGGCGATCTGCAAAGCCGGAAGTTAATAAGCTGTTCCACATTTAAATTGCACAATCTGTAAGCTGAAGCCCTTGCGCCGCATACACATAGTTGGAAAATTAAATCTGAATTAGCTTATTGACGGTGGAGTTGGTAAGTTAGTTGAGAGACGGCGATAATTACCAGTGGTTATTCGTTCCAACCAACCCTTTTTTACAAATTACCAAAGGTAAAGTAACTGAAAGTATTGCTTCCTAATATTGGATACCCGCTAATCTTCAATAGAAGCCTCATCTGCATTATCTTCGCTAGTAGCTGGTTCTTTTGCAATTAAAGCTTCTAGCTTTTTTAATAGTGTCTGCGCTTGCCTCCACTTTTTCTTGTCTTCCCAAATTTTTGACTGGGTTAAGCGACGGGTAAGTGCTTGAATATTAGCTTTGGGAGATTCTACTTCAGTGGCTGGTTGGATAGCGTCGTTCTCCAGCTACTAATTCATATTTTGATTCCTGACCAGGGAGGGGACGGATGAGCAAGTTTTCGAGAATTCCGTGAGTTTTCACGGATTGAATGAGTTGCTCCATCTTGGCGGGATCGAAGTAGCGCCGAGGTTTAGTTTCAGGTAGGGAAATTGAGTCAATTGGTATTGATAATGGGGTTATGCTTGGCTGTTCCTCTCCCATTAAGAAGTCGATATTGGCTTTGGCTTTGTAAGGTTGTTCGGTTTTGCGGGGTCTAGGCATTTATAGTTGCTCCCTTTGCTGTGCTAGTTTGTCCAATATTTTGATAGCTGGATGTTTAGGTTCGTACATTTTTGAACGCTGAGATACGTGCCAAATGGGACGCGCTGTAAAGTTTTGTAATGCAGAGTAGCGAAAACCCCTGAGTTACTGTTGTTAAAACGTCGGATTCAGTGTGTAAGAATATGTTGTTAATTTGATTTTGTGGCGGTTGTAGGTCAATCTCAAGGCAGTAACCCCATTGGGGGTAGTGTCTACTGAAAAAGTGCTATGCGAATTTAGCTTATCGAAGCCAGTATTTCTGAAAAACTGGCTGAAACGCAGATATGTTAAGCTTTTCAGTAAGTGTTTCCTCTCCTATAGTTATCTCATTAACTAACGTTATGCTGTTAATTTTGATTGGATTGGAACAAAACATCGTCGTTCCAGACACTTCAAAATTTCTGCTCGTACAGAACCCTGATGGCATAGTAGTCCCATATTGAAGAGATTTTTAGACAAAACTGAACTATGTCAATGCTTAATATTAGTGTTCTGGAAAGCTCCTTATGGGAGGCGGCTGACAATCTGCGTGCTAATTCCAATCTCAACGCGAACGAATACAGTATGCCCGTGCTAGGGCTAATATTTCTACGCCATGCAACCAATAGATTTGAGGCGGTGAAGGCTGAGATTGAACCGACATTGCCATCGCGTGGGGGAAAGAAAAGACCTTTGACTTCAGGAGACTTTACAGGGAAAGCGGCAATCTTTTTACCAGAAAAAGCCCATTACGACTACATCCTCACGTTGCCGGGGGGTTGCGATCACGGTACAGCAATTAAAGAAGCGATGGAGTTGATTGAGGCTCAGACGGAGATGCTCCAGGGTGTGTTACCCAAGGAGTATACTAGCTTCGATCCGGGTCTGTTGGGTGAGTTGGTGCGAATTTTCGCACGGGATGAACTGAAGCAGGCGACAGGGGATGTATTTGGACGTATTTATGAGTATTTCCTGAACAAGTTTGCGATGACAGGTGCCCAGGAGGGGGGCGAGTTCTTTACACCGCCGTCCCTAGTACGGACAATTGTAAATGTGATTGAGCCGACCCGTGGGGTAGTGTTTGACCCAGCGTGTGGTAGTGCAGGTATGTTTGTGCAGACAGGGCACTTTCTGGAAAATCAGGGTACTAACCCATCAGAGCGGATTACGTTTTGTGGTCAGGAGAAGTCAGATAATAACATTCGGCTGGCAAAGATGAACCTTGCAGTGCATGGCCTAGAAGGTAATATTCGCCAGGGCAACACGTTTTATGACAAGTGTGACGACTTGATCGGGGCGTGCGATTTTGTGATGTCGAATCCACCTTTTAACGTGGATAGCGTTAGTCCAGAGAAGGTGAAGACAGACCCGCGGCTGTTCACTGATAAAAAGCTCCCTGGCATTAGTGCCAAAACTGGAGCGGTGAGCAATGCTAACTATCTGTGGATTCAGTATTATTACAGCTACTTGAACTCTAAGGGACGGGCAGGCTTTGTGATGGCTAGTTCTGCTTCGGATGCGGGACATGGAGAGAAAGAAATCAGGGAGCAGATAATCGCTACAGGAGATGTGGATGCGATCATCTCTATTGGAACCAACTTTTTCTACACCCGATCTCTCCCATGCACACTCTGGTTTTTTGACCGAGGTAAGCCAGCCGAACACAAAGATAAGGTGCTGATGATTGATGCCCGTAGCCTACATCGGGTCATTAGTCGCAAGATTCGAGATTTTAGTGAAGAGCAACTTAAAAACATTACTGCGATAGCATGGCTTTATCGCGGTGAACAATCCCGTTACCTGGGGTTGGTGCGAGAGTATTTAATGCAAACTCACCAGGAGGCAAGCGCGATCGCGCCCTCCATTGCGGCATTGAATCCAGCGATCACGTCTCTGACTAAGGTGCTAACAACATTTAAGCAGGGGTTAAAACCGACTGAGGACATTTCAGCAGAGGATATTGCAGCGTTCCAAGCTGTCCTAGCAGAGCAGGATGAAGCGATGAAACTGCTGGCGGAAGAGTGGGGAACGCTGAAGACGGATTTAACGGACTATATGGAGGAGATGGATGGTAATGCCTTATCTACCAACGAGGAACAAAAAGCCTGCGCTGAGAATTTCGTGCCTTTTGTTCCTCGACTCAAAACGCTCCAAAAACAAGTGAATGAGAGCCACAAGCTGACTATAAGAGCATTGGAACTCGCAGAGAAAAAGCTAGAGGCTCGTAAAACAGAGGAGTTGAATAGTAAGTCGATCCGCCAATATCGAGATGGATTGAATGCTGCCCATGACGGGGTTGTACAGGCGATTAAGACGACGCTGTACATCAACCAGCAGATACACTGGCTGCAAACTCGGTTCCCAGAGGCGGCACTGGTGGATGTGCCGGGATTGTGTAAGGTAGTTACTCGTGATGAGATTGCTAAGAGTGATAGCAGCCTCACACCGGGACGCTATGTGGGCGTAGGAGCGGCAGATCAGGAGGATGAGGAGGGATTTGAGGAACGGCTGAAGGAAATTCATTTAGAGTTATCTGAACTCAATCAGGCGGCGGTGGAGTTAGCAACGATGATTCAGACCAATCTTGAGGAGTTGATGCTATGAAATGGTCAACCACTAAGTTTGAAAGTCTTTATGCGGCTCCGTCACGAAATGGACTTTATAAGGCTAAAGAGTTTCATGGTTCTGGAATTCGTATCGTCAACATGGGTGAAATGTTTGCATTTCCCTTTATTGGCAACCAAGAAATGAAGCTTTTAAGCGTTACTGATGAAGAACTTGGTAGGTTCGGTCTTCAAGCCGGAGATTTACTCTTTGCTCGAAGATCTCTAGTCGAAGAAGGTGCAGGAAAATGTAGCCTCATTGTTGATCATGATGAGCCAATGGTATTTGAATCCTCGATGATTCGAGTTCGCCTCCGTAAAGAATGCTGCGATCCGCAATTTTACTACTACTATTTCAAGTCCCCTATTGGTCGTTCCACGATCACAGCAATCGTAACTGGTGTTGCTCAGAAAGGAATTCGTGGATCAGAGCTTGCAACTATCGCAGTTCATAATCCACCTATACCAACTCAACAGCGCATTGCTGACATCCTCTTTAACTACGATCGCCTCATCGACAACAACACCCGCCGAATTGCTCTGCTGGAAGAATCCATCCATCGGCTCTACAAAGAATGGTTTGTGCGGTTGCGGTTTCCAGGGTGTGATCAGGTAAAGGTAGTTGATGGTATGCCGGAGGGGTGGACTTGTAAGCCTCTTGAGGAAGTTTGTGAACTCATTATGGGGCAAAGTCCACGATCTACTACTTACAACACTACTGGTCAAGGGCTACCTTTTCATCAGGGAGTTACAAAGTTTGGCAATCGTTTTATTAGCCACGAAACCTACTGCACACAACCAAATCGGCTTGCAGAGACAGGAGATATTCTTTGTAGTGTACGTGCGCCTGTCGGTCGGTTAAACATTACCCTCGACCGGATCATTATTGGGCGAGGTTTGGCAGCCATACGGAATAGGCAAGGTTATCAATCCTTTCAATTTTATCAATTGAAAGCATACTTCTTCCAAGAAGACCTAATCGGTGGTGGAGCCATCTTTGCCTCTGTCACTAAAAAGCAGCTTTCTGAGCAAATGATGCTTGTTCCCTCACAAGAAGTTTTGCAGGCATTTGAAAATATCTCAAAACCAGTAGATCAACAGCTTATTAATCTTTATTTTCAAAATAAAAAACTTCGTCAAGCCCGTGATCTCCTTCTTCCCCGACTAATGAATGGGAGCATTGTTGTATGACTCAAATTAACTCCCAAGGAAAAATCACCATTCTGGAAGAAATCTAGCAACAGCTTAGATTGCTTCCTGGTACAAAAGTCCAGATCGAAGTTGTTGGAGAAGCCCTTCAGCTTTGTAAAAAACTTGCTCCCAGTCGAGACGCTAGACTCGTCCAGACGATGCAAGGCAAATCCACTAATCATGCTCATACCGATGATATTATGCAGTTAACTTGAAAAGACAAATGACCCATGTATTAGTCGATAGCAACGTTATTCTCGATGTCCTTACTGAAAATCCTCAGTGGGTTTGAAGGGTTAGCGCAAATGCTCACTGACTATGCAGAGCGGGTAACTCTTGTGATTAACCTCCTCATCTACGTGGAAATCTCCATTGGGTTTCATCAAGTAGAAGAACTAGAAGCCGCTTTACCAGCGGACTTCTTTCGTTGTGGCCTATTGCCCTACGAAACTGCCTTTCTTGCTGGGCAACGTTTTCTTCAATACCGCCGTCGTGCGGGAGTGAGTCTTTCGCCCTTGTCTGACTTCTACCTTGGTGCCCATGCTGTGATCGCAGAAATGCCTCTACTTACCAGAGATGTCAATCGTTACCGTGCCTACTTTCCCACAGTTCATCTGCTCACCCCCTAACCCCTAATTTCATGAGTGCCGAATACTCCGAAGACCGCTTAGTGCAACAGACCACTGCCAACTTCTTTGAGCAGACATTGGGCTGGCAGTCTGTCTATGCCTTCGACAGCGAGAAATATGGAGCTAGAGGCACACTGGGACGCACCTCTCAAACCGAAGTCATTCTCACTCGCTATCTGCGGCAAGCCATAGAACAGTTTAACCCTGGACACTCCAGCACGGCTTATGATGACGCAATTGAAAAGTTCCTATACTTCAATCTTTCCCAATCTTTACTGCAAATTAACCAGGAAAAATACAAACTGCTCCGCGATGGTATCCGTGTCAGCTACCGCACAGCTACAGGCGAACTCAGAGAACCCTTGCTGCGCGTCATCGACTTCGACAACCCCGATAATAATCACTTCTTGATAGTACGAGAACTATGGATTAAAGGAACGCTATATCCACCAAAACGACCGGACATCATCGGTTTTGTCAATGGTATTCCACTACTGTTTATTGAACTGAAAAAATCCTGCCGGGATGTGCGGGTTGCTTACGATGACAACTTTACCCGCTACAAAACCGAAATCCCTCATCTCTTCTACCACAATGCAATAGTGATGCTGAGTAACGGCATTGATGCCAAAGTTGGCACCATCACTAGCCCCTATAAGTTCTTCCACGAGTGGCGACGGTTAACCGAAAATGAGAAAGGCAGGGTGCATTTTGAAACCATGCTGCGGGGTATGTGCAGCAAACAAAACTTCTTGGATTTGGTGCAAAACTTCATCCTGTTTGATAACAGCAGCGGCACCACCTACAAAATTCTGGCACGAAACCATCAATTCCTGGGGGTAAATCGTGCGTTTCAAGCCGTGAAAGATCGGGAAATTAGATCCGGCAAACTAGGGGTGTTCTGGCACACTCAAGGTAGCGGGAAATCCTACTCAATGGCATTTCTCACGGAAAAGGTGCATCGGCTACTCTCCGGTAGTTTTACCTTTCTGCTAGTCACAGATCGCCAAGAGCTTGATAAACAAATTGTTCAGACCTTCGCAGGAGTCGGAGCCATCCCCAACGACAGCACCCAGGCTAACAATGGCGATCATTTAGATACACTACTGAAGCAAAACAACCGCTACGCCTGCACACTGATTCACAAGTTCAACAAGCCCAATCATACATACAGCGATCGCCCCAACATCATTGTTTTATGTGATGAAGCTCACCGTACCCAGTACGGCACACTAGCAGGAAATATGCGGAATGGCTTAGAGAAAGCCTCCTTTATTGCCTTCACGGGTACTCCGTTGATGCAGTCGGAAGAAGATCAAAAAACCCGCGAGTTCTTCGGTGACTATATCTCCACCTATGACTTTCAACGAGCAGTGGAAGATGGCTCAACCGTTCCTCTTTACTACGACAACCGGGGCGAGAAGCTGCGCTTTGTGGATCAATCTGGTAATCAACAGGTGGTGGCGCGACCGGATGA
Organism: Crinalium epipsammum PCC 9333; assembly: GCF_000317495.1. GTDB lineage: Bacteria > Cyanobacteriota > Cyanobacteriia > Cyanobacteriales > PCC-9333 > Crinalium > Crinalium epipsammum. Next base: position 17,970 of record NC_019754.1, on the reverse strand, counting down.
ACTAAACCAACGCATTGCAGACGAACTGGCGAAACTTGACTTAGACGAGGAAGCCGAAGAGCGGGTTCTCCGGCGCATTGGCAATGACTATTTGATTCTTACCGCTGACTCCCGCCTTGATCGCATTGCTGAAGATTTAGTGGCTCACTACACCACCCGCTGGCAGACTGGCAAAGCCATGCTAGTTTGCCTCGACAAGCTTACAGCTGTGCGGATGTATAACCTAATTCACCACTATTGGCAGCAGGCGATCGCTAACCAGACAACACAAGTTATACGAGCAACTAATGACCAGGATTTGATCGGGCAACAGCAGTATTTAGCTTGGCTCCAAGCAACAGAATATGCCGTGGTAGTAAGTGAAGCTGCCAACGAAAACAAAACCTTTGACGATTGGGGCTTAGATATTCGTCCCCATCGCTCCAAGATGCAAAGCCGCCACCTAGAGGAAGACTTCAAAAACGAAAACCACCCCTTCCGGTTAGCGATCGTCTGTGCCATGTGGCTAACAGGCTTTGATGTGCCTAGCCTCGCCACCCTGTACATGGATAAGCCCATGCAGGGACACAGCCTCATGCAGGCTATCGCCCGTGCTAACCGAGTTGCCGAAGGTAAAAATAATGGCTTGCTGATCGACTACAACGGCATCCTCAAATCCCTCAGAACTGCTCTTGCCAAATACGCCAAACTCAATGTTGTCATTGGAGATGATAGCGATGATCAGGCAGGTATCGTTCCCTACAAAGACCTAGAGCAACTTCGCGATAATTACGCCGAGGCAATTCAAACCTGTAGTAATCATCTTGCCAGTTTGGGGTTTGACCTTGAGGAATTAATCCAAGCTGAAGGGTTTGATAAACTCGCCCTCTTAGATAAAGAGAACCAGAACTCGGCTGTCAATGCCGTTTGCACCAATGACGAATCCCGCGCCCGCTTTGAGGTGATGTCACAGGATGTGTTTAATAAAAAACAAGCTCTGATTACGGAACCCCGCCTCACCGAACCGTTTCAGCCACAACATAACGCGATTGAAGCCGTCTACAACCAACTGAACAAACAGCAAGAACTGGCGATGGATTTGAATGCTGTGTTGCGAGCACTACATGGTGTGATCAGCAAAATCGTTACCGTCGAAACCTCTGACCGCTTACCGGGTGCTGATTCCGGCAAACTATACAACATCAGCGAAATTAACTTTGAGCGACTGGAAGAAGAATTTGCAGGGTCTAAAACCAAAAACATCCAAGTGCAAACGCTGAAGAAGGCTGTAGAACAGCAGCTTGAACGAATGTTGCGCCGGAACCCTTGTCGGATCGATCTTTATACCCACTATCAGCAGATTATTGAAGATTACAACCGAGAAACCGAACGCGCTACTATTGAGCAAACCTTTGAACAATTGTTACAACTCATCTCTGCCATATCTGAGGAAGATAGCCGTGCTGACCGCGAAGGGTTGAATGAAGAGAACCTGGCAGTATTCGATTTGCTCTGTCGCCAGAAGAACAATCTTAGTGCAAGAGCACGGAACCAAGTCAAAGAAATTGCCTACAACCTGATTGAGGCAATTAAAGCCAAACTTCGGAAGCTGGATAATTGGCGCGGTAAAGAAAAGACTAAAGCCAAAATTCAAACCCTTATCTACAACTATTTATACAGCGATAAAACCGGGCTACCTCTTGAGGAGTACGATGAAAGCGAAGTCGCACCCCTGGCTAATGCTGTGTTCCTACACATCTACCAGCAGTATCCCAGTGCCGACCAGAATCCCTACTCTGATGCTGCCTAATGGCCCAAATATAGGGTTCGTGCAACCAAGTAGGCGTTGAGCCGAGATTCATGTAAAAAAGTGCAATATAAATTGTGGAACCTTGTCACTGTCTATATTTCAGCTTTAACTACTGTTAGTAGTGCCGATGTCCATTAAAGAGTTATTTGTCATTTTTAAAGAATTAGTGTCAAGCATTGTAGTCAACTAAAAGTATTGTAAATAAAGAGCTTGGGGCTTGAGATTCCTTAATCATTTACCAGCAAAATTTAAATAATTAAATGCCTTTTCTTGAACCCCAGAAAGCAATTCAGTTTCAGTGTTTTGTGTTGGCGCACTCACTGGTGCAGCTTCTACTTCTAGTTCTAGGGAATTTAATTTTGGGTCTGAAGAGGGCGCGTTAGCGTCTTTCTCTACTGCAACTGCTTCTATGTTCAAATGAAGGCGCGGTAGCGTCTGCTACCTTGAGAACTGCTACAGCTTCGGATTCTTTCTGAAGTCTGCTACCTAGTAACAGACTTCAGCAGTTTTAGATGTGCGATCGCAATTATCGGGAAAAAACATTCTTTTAATCCTCTAGAACTGTGGAGCGATAGCGATAACGTAACATCCGTATCCCTTTTCAGTTAAGATACATCATCTGTAGCATTACAGGGATTAGCTTGGACTGAATTCACAAATCTAGACTTTGCCAAGGATAGTGACGGAACAGATAGAGATAGCAAGCCTAATCAGGGAAACCCTTTCCTGATATGGAATCAATGAAAATTATTAGAGGAAAATAATTATGAACCCTAATTTTCAAGAAGTAATAAATAGATTCATTGCTCGAATAGAAAGTTTAAAATTCAGTTTTCCGCTAATAATAAATACTATTAACTTTAACCAGCAAAATGCAGAAAAAGAGTTTACTAATTTTACAGCACCATTTTTAACTAAAGAAAGAAGTGAAAATCAGCTTGAACTGACTTTACAATTACCTATTGATCAACTCACACCTTTTCATAAGATTCGTAAGAAAGCTGCAATATATAGTATATTTCCTCAAGTTATTAAAGGTAATTTTATTATCTCCTTAATCAGTGAATTTGATATTCATTTAAGTTCACTTATCCGCACAATCTTTTATATAAAACCAGAAATTTTAAATGCTTTAGATAAACAAATTAGTTTTAAACAATTATTAGAGTTTGAAAGTATTGATGCTGCTAAAGAATATATAATTGAAAAAGAGATTGAGTCAGTTTTGAGAGAAAGTCATACTGAGCATTTTAAATGGCTAGAACATAAAACTAATCTGAAAACTCTTAGAGATTTTCCTGCCTGGTCAACTTTTATAGAAATCACTGAAAGAAGAAATTTATTTGTACATTGTGATGGAATTGTCTCCAGTCAATATATAAATGTATGCAAAGATAACAAAGTTGATTTATTAAATTGTCAAATTGGGAAGAAATTAGAGGTTACTGAAAAATATTTTAATAACGCTTATGATTGCATATTTGAAGTAGGAGTTAAATTAGCTCATACTGTCTGGAGAAAAATTCACCCTCAATCAAGAGAAATTGCCGACATAACGCTTAACAATTTATGCCTTAAGCTTATTAGTGAGGAAGAATATAAATTAGCAAATATGCTCTTAGATTTTGCTATGAGCGAACCTATTTTTAAGCAATCATCACAACAAATAAAGTTGTCATTTATCCTAAATAAAGCCCAAATACTAAAATGGATTGGAGATGAAAAGCAATGTTCTAAACTTTTAATGGAGCAGGATTGGAGTGCTTGCTCTGATGAATTTCAATTAGGTAAAGCTGTTTTATTAAATAAATTTGAAGAAGCGTGTAAAATTATGAAAAATATTGGCAGTAATTCCGAAAAACTTTCAATTATTCAGTATCGAGAATGGCCAATATTTAAAGAATTCCGAAAAACAGAACAGTTTTTGAAAGTATATCAGGAAATTTTTCAGGAATCTTTTGAATTAGTAACAGAAATGCCTTCAGCAATTCAAACGGATAAGAATCAAAACTAAAGATGCCATCCCCCGACTACATTGACAACTCCCGCCACAAGCTGCAAACTATTCTCCAAACCTTAATCGAGGATGAGAATAACAGCTACTCTAATTAAGTAGGTTGGAGGTCATGGTTCCTGAGTATTCAAACAACGATAGTTGACCAGGAGTAATATTAGACTTTTTTCGCGTGTGATAACTCAGATGACAACCACTACATAGGGGAACCAGGTTTTCCGCACGGTTATCTTCTGGGGTGTAATTAGCATGATGGACTACCAGAGTTTTTGCCATGCGTTCTGATTTGGTTAAACCAGAAGTGTCTTCACCAGGACGAATACATTGCATATTGCACTTACGGCAACGCCACTGGGCTTGTTTTTTTATAGATAAAGCTATTTCATTCCAGTTTTCAGGGTAACGTTGATGGTTAGAAGGCATCGAGTTAGTTAGAAAAGAGTGCCAATATTATGCAGGGATTAAAAGCTAATCTACCATTACGGTTTATTAGTTTTGGTTGCTGTGGGAAATAATACTTTATTAATGGCTTTATCTAAAATATCAACATCAGCATCAGGGCAAACAAACGTTTGAGTGTTCTTAACCAGTTCTCGTTTAAGCAGCTTTCCATGCCGTTCCTTATAATCATCCTTGACATACATTTCAACGTGCAAAATTTGATCAGCATTGACAGTTAAGCCTAAATGTTTAGCCCTTGCTTTGATTGTCCAAAATAATGGTTCTTGGGGTAACTTAGTTTTCTGACTGTTAGGAGTTCCTTTAGTTTTAGTTGTGGTTAAATCAAAACTTTGAACATTAGTTAGATAGTTATCTATATATTCAGGTAAATGTTGTTCTAGGTACAATGCAACGCAACTTTGTACTTGTTCACTTATATTAGGTTTACCTAGAATGCCATCAAAATTATCTAGCTTACCTTCAAGGTACAAGGAGATACATTGCGTGAGTGTGGCTGTTGCTGTTGTACCTTGTTCCTGACATCGGTGGAGAAATTTACCCCATAACTCAGAGTCACAGTTGAAGGTAGCCAGTTTTTTATTCTGCCCTGTATTAGTCATATATAAGTGATATAGGTTTATATAGGTGGTAATTGTTTTGATTTTACTATATATGTTATATATACAAACCTATATTTTAATTGCTGGCGACAATTTAAGAGGAGTCAAAATTAATCCTCTAAGATCAGCTTGTTCTTTGAAAAATTTGCATAATTTAGCTTGAAGGGCTGTTTGTAGTACTGTTGGTGTGATTAGTTGTAAATTTAATTTTGTGCAGGTTATCGGTCAATCTGAAGGGAGTTTTTACAAGCAACTCATTAAAAAAGCTATGCTCAGTTTAACAAACACTATTCTTAATTTTTATTACAAGGTTGGATAAGTGTAGTGATTTAATGGTACTGATTTGCTCAAATCAGTATTTTTCTGCGTAGGGAGCGATCGCTCCCTTTTTAAGTAGACCCCACCAGGATTGGTGTTGCTGCATAACCTTTCAGTACGCTTGTCAGACTAAGACTTTCCTACTTTCTTGCAAAAACAAAGAATAAGTGTTATCTGTAAAACCAGATAACCATAAACCTTGTTAACCAGACAACAAGCAAACCAGATTACCAGATGAAGATTTTAACTGTCACTGGATACAAAGGCGGTATATCGAAATCGACAACTGCCATACACATTGCGACATTCTTTAGCGACATTGGGAAAACCATTCTGGTAGACTCTGACCCAAATCGCACTGCCCTAGCATGGTCGAGTCGGGGGAGCCTTCCTTTTACTGTGGCTGATGAACGACAAGCAATGAAGTTGATTTCGGGTAATGATTTTGTAGTAATTGACACTCCAGCCCGACCGGACTCAAACGACTTAAAAGAATTGGCAAAAGGCTGTGACTTACTCATCTTGCCAACGATTCCAGATGTCGTGAGCTTGGAACCAATGTTAAAGACGGCAAGCGATTTAGGTGCAGCAAACTACAGAGCTTTACTGGTAATAGTTCCTCCATCACCTAGTAAAGAAGGAGCGGCAATACGGCACTCACTTATAGATAACGGTATTCCTGTCTTCAAGACTATGATTCGCCGCGCTGCTGGATTTCAAAAAGCTGCTTTTGAAGGTGTCCCTGTTAGAAACGTTTCTTCCTCAAAGGCAAGGGTTGCATGGTTAGATTATCAGGCACTAGGCAAGGAAATTATGGAGGTTTTAGGAAATGACTAATTCTAAATATGGGGATTTGATTCGCAAAGCGAGAGAAACAGATAGCCAAGAAGTTACTGAGCCAGAAAACCAGCCAGCAGTAAAACCAGATAACCAGATTAGTAGCCAGCCTGTAAAGCAGACAGAGGGTGAAAGAGAAAACCAGAAAACCATCAAACAAGAGAATCAGCCAGCAGTAGAACCAGATAACCAGACTGAGCGAGAAAGAGAAGTCAACCTCTGCGTAAAAGTGCCTGAATCACTCAGACGACATTGGGCAGCAGAATCTAAGCGGCACGGAATAACAATGACAGAAGTAATAATTCAAGCTCTTAAAGAGCGTTTCGGTTCGCCCAATTGAAAACCCTAGCCCAATCAACTGTTAGTAATTAACAATGGACAGAACAGAAATCAATTCACCTAAGTTTGAACTGTATGAATTCGTCATTCTTTCTTGGGATGACCAACAACATAAAACGAAAGTTGTTCGGCGCTGGTTTGATTTTGATGATGGCGACGGTGGCTGGTGGTATCAACTCAATGGTATGGGCGATCGCCTTTATCCCGAATCTACTATAGAAGTTGATTTTCCTTTATGAATGTTTAGGTAGAGCGTGCGATCGCCTATCTAAACTTCAGTATACTTCGTTGCAACTGGCTTCACAGTAATCTACTTACCACTGTATGTTGAGCTTGAAGTTGCTGAACTTTGCGTACCGTGTTAACCGCAACCCCTGCTTTTTTAGCCGAAGATCGTAATGATAAGCCCTCGTTAAGTGCTGCAATTACTCGCTGCGACGATGGCTTTGCTAGAAACTCCTCTGGTGACTCACGCTCTGGGGGGCGTCCAATGTGCTGACCCCACTTTTTAGCTCGTTCCATCCCTGTTTTAATTGCCTGCGAACGCTTCAAGGCTTTTGTTTCTTTTTCAATTAATTGTTCAATTTCGCTCTTGATACCCTCTAAAATATTTACTTCAGTCGCTGATAATCCCTTTCTACGCATCCGACGTAAATCACTTAATACAGCCTTAGCTTGTTCAGGGGTAAAGAAATTATAATATTCAGTGAGATTGCCAATAGGAATATTGAAAAAAGAATATTTATATTTAAAATATTTTTCGACGTTCCCCCTGTGCGCCCATGTTCCCAACACTTTAATTGAAAAATCTTGAAAATGTTTAGCTAAATCATTGTTTATTTCAGCTATTCTGGTTTCAACTTCCCGATGAGTTACGCCAATTTTGTATAGTGTTTGCTCACCAATATCAATTTTGATATAGTAAAGGGTAGTAGATAAAATTTTACGAAATTCTGCTTGATAAATTTGCAAGTCTCGTAAGCATTGATTGAAAATTGGCAGGTTTTTTAAATAAGCAATTCGCAGATCACCTTCAAGGTCTTGTAATTTTTTCAACAACATTACTTCGTGGACTTCATTAAACAGCATTAATGACAATGCACGTACAGGTATTTTTCCGAGTTTTGTAAAGTAATATTTTTTGGTGTATGGATTATATTCCAGCAATTTCTGATCGATGAAAGGTTTTAAAACTTTTTCCTTGTAAATCCCTCCACCCGCTCCATGTTTATCCCAGAGTAATTTAAGCTGTTCAAGCTCTTTACCTGTCAGGTAAATATTGAAATTATCATACAAAGGCAGATTGGGAGGCTGGGCGCTACGATTTACTTCTTGGCAAGTCTCTCCAGTGTGGGCGAAGTGATGTTCTTTTCTGCGCCCTTTCTTAGCAGTTAACCCACCGTCGCAATAAGGGCATCTTAAGCTAGTCTTCCCGCTCTTGACATTTTCAACTGGTACTAGACTATTATCTTGGGCAATGCCATACCTGAGCCACATTTGAGCCACCCTTTAATTAATACAGGTGTTGGTCGAGGTTTTTGAGTGGAGTGTGTAATTGAGGATATTTTTGAGTGTATCAATTAAAGGATAGTATGAAATTACAGCATGAGTAGTATTTAGCTCCTTATAGGCAATTACATATTTACTTTGCAGACTTGGTTGAGGAGGAAGAACATGATTTGTGCCTGCGCTATGCTTAAACTTTTCACGCATACTTGTAGAAATATCAAGTTTTTTTCTTGACTAAACCGGATTGCCGAATGCAGCAAATTTTCGACCCTGTTAGGCACAAGAACGTCAAAGCTAAAGTAAAAGAAGCGATTAAATCAGAGTTTAATCATTGCTGTGCCTACTGTGGTTCCAAGTCTAAACGCTTAACCCTAGACCATGTAGTAGCTTCTTCACAAGGCGGTATCAATTCATGGCTCAACCTAGTACCAGCCTGTGCAAAATGCAACAGTAGCAAAGGTTCTAAAAATCTAATTGACTGGTACACAGTCTCGCTGCCTTGTTATTCAGAAGCTCGGTTGCAGCGAATTTTAAACAGATATAGCGCCAAGTCGGGGACGTTTCCGCCTAATAGCTCGAAGGGATTTGCTTAATTTTGGTGAGCGATTGGGATCAGCAATTCTCTTCAATTCCTTGCTAACCGTGCCAAGTGTAACAGGACAGTCATAAGTTGCAATGCAACAAGGCAGTCAAAGATAGCAGTGCAACAAGGGAAAAAGAATTTCAATAGTCTAGCAGCTTTTTATTAGGCACTACGATAGTAGTGCGTTATTACCTGGAATACGCGCGTATTGTATCTAGTTTCAACGGTATAACACTTTTAACAGACTGCTACAACACTAATTTATCGGCAAAAACAGACCTGTTAACAAGGTATGACACTGGTAACAGACTGATATAAAACCGTGAATTACTCAGTATGAATTTTATCTTATATGCGGCAAAACAGTAAGTCAGATGCCTTAAGTTGTTTAACAAGTTGTAGTTTTATTTTGTTAATATTTTTCCTTTGGGTAGTACTACCTTTGATCTTTCTTTTGGCGTATATTGCCTCAATGGGGTCTCTTGAAATTGGTTTCTTGGTACTGCTTGAAGTAGTGGGCAATCTTGGAGCATTAGCACTTTGGTTACGATTGTTTGCCCCGCAAAACAACCGCAGATATTAGTACTTGCTTTTTGACCAACGCGATCGCACCCCACACCCGCACGTCTAAATTTCGCCTACCCTAAGAGGAAAACTGCCTTGAGCTTGAGCCACAAGCGCCACAAAATCAAATTGATGACCAATCTACACCTAAAGGCAACTAAACAGCCTTTAAAGCCCAATTACTCGGAATACTCCCTCTAGCAGCGAGCGAACTGAGTGCAGGACGCGGGGGATTAACCCAGTAGCTACTTGCTATTGACTAAGAAGGGATGAATGCAATATGTCCAAATATCCTTTTTTTAACACAGCCAAATATAAACGGTTGTACCTCTAGAAGAGAAAAACAGATGTAAATGCCTTGTATCAATAAAAGGCTATAAGGAATGCGGCTCAATTCCGACTCTTGGCGGCGTGAAATTAGCAGTCATCTAACAAATTATTGCATGGTTGCTTCTTTGTTAAAAAACCATGAAATAATCATGGTTACGCTAATCGCGGTTTTCGTAATCATGGATGATAGTAAGCTTGTCCCCCAATTACCGGATTTACTGATGCTGGCGAATCAGACTCCAGATGTTTTACGTGACTTTGTAGCTGATAAGCGCAGCCCTAAAACTAAGTCGGAATATGCTAAGGATATTAAAGATTTTTTCCAGTTTGTTACTGGTAACAACCCTAGACCTCAACAAGTGGTTGAGTTTCTAGAGTTAGACAGGTTTCGGGCTATGGCTATTGTACTGAGTTATAAACAAAATTTAATTGAACGTGGACTCAAAGAGGCGACGGTGAACAGGCGCTTGGCTGCTCTGAGGAGTTTGGTGAATTATGCTTTTAAGGTTGGTAAGTGCAGTTGGACTCTTGCTGATCTTAAATCAGAACGCATTAAAGCATATCGCGATACTACTGGTATTAAACCATCGGAGTTTAAGAAAATGCTCTCCTTACCCGATCTCGACACTAATCGGGGTAGGCGTGATTATGCCATCCTGCGATTGTTGTGGGATAACGCACTTAGACGCGGGGAAGTATCATCGCTAAACATTGGCGATCTAGATTTAGATGCCCGTCGCCTGTGGATTTTGGGTAAGGGTCGGGGGAGTCAGAAGGAAGCGATAGCTTTATCAATTCCAACTGTTAATGCTTTGCAGGAATGGTTACAGGCACGACGGGAAACTGACATTAATCAACCTCTGTTTATTAGCCTTGACAAAGCATCACCAGGGCATCGTCTCAGCACTACTTCTATTTATAAGATTGTCAATGCGATCGCTCTTGATGCTGGTATTACTAAAAAACTTAGTCCTCACAGAATACGCCATAGTTCTGTTACTGCTGCACTTGAGGCGACTGGCGGCGATGTGCGACGGGTGCAGAAGTTGTCGAGACATTCTAACCTTAATACTTTGATGATTTATGACGATAACAGATTGAGTCATCAAGGAGAAATTACAGATATACTCGCAGATTTAGTTTAAACTACACTACATTTGAAAACACCTTAACGATAATTAATCTTCGGGTTAACCGAAAATAGAAAACCTCATTAATAAATCCCTAAATTTTTTATTTAATCAAATGGATAATTAGAACAAAATAGCTTTAGTAAACATTGTTCTAAATAATTATGACCAATCCAAAATGTTTCTCTTAAAAGTTCATCAGATAAAAATTCTGAATTTTTTGATTTTTTAACTCTCGGATGAACAATTGCGTTTCTCACCTCAATAACTGCAACTATAGTATCATCCCAGTTTAACTCTTTTGCTTTTTTCTTAACTTCTACATAGTTATCTAATGGTTCTATATTAATATTTAGAAATTTGAGCAGTAGCCTAATTTGATTGCTAGCCCTAATTCCTTGAAAGCCATCGCTGTTAAGACACTCATTACTTTTAAGATATGTCCAGGCTATTTTTTCTAACGAGGCTTGTACTAATATAATACCAGTATTTAGATTGGTATTAAGGCTTTCGATATACCATTCAATTGTATTTTTTATAGTTATATGCCAAACTTCGTCTTTCCATTTATCTACAAATCCAGGGTAAATATCAACGATATCTAGTGAATCACTATAAGGCATCCAAGAATGGCTTGGTCGATATGAATCGCATGGAAGAATTGGAGTACGCCATTCTTCAAAAAGCTCATTTCCTTCAGAATCAAACCCTGATAATAAAATAGGAGCTATCCAAAAGCCTCTAGCAAAAGACAAATAATAACAAAAAGCTTTAATAATTTTATAACTTTCATCAAGACTAAATAAAGCACCATCTAGTTTTTCAACCTTGCAAAGATGAGTAATTCCATAACCACCTTCATCGTCTAATTTTTCTTCAAGCTCATGGCAATTATCTAAAGTTCCTATAACAATATGCCAGTTATCATAGTCAAATATGAATTGACCATTAAACATTAGCCAAGGTTCTCGTTTTGCTTCTAGAGTGTTACTTTGCTCATCTTCTTCGTAATCATAATTAGAACAATCAAACCACCAAAAGTTAGGAATATTAAAAACAACCGAGGATAGGTTATCACTATTTCCTTTGATAAAAGGCTCTACTACATATCCTGATAATTCATTTTTTTATTGCCCCAATGTGTTGTACGAGCAACTTCAATTTTTAATCGTGACTGTGATGATAGTTCGGTTAATTTTAAATCATAGTTTTCTGTTTCTGAATTTAATCTATCTTCTCCATAATAAACAAATTTAAAAGTTATTCTTGGAGATGGATACCAACTTAATTTGACAAATCCTTTTCCTTCAATAGTATTATCCTTATCAAGGATTTCAGTAAATCCTTGATAAAGCATAATATGCTGATTAGGAAATTTTTGAAGTATGGTTTTAGGTTCCGGTTTCCATCTCATATCTTTTTTACCTATAAAAAACTAGCAATAAAATATTATCTCAATATAATATTACTTTATTAAAATGCTCTTTATGCTGGTTTAACTTCAAACGAGACAAAGTTGTCATTTGTATTTTTTATCAATTAAGCCTAAAAACGGGTCATTTTTACAAAACTTTATAAGGCTGCACTTGGTGACACGAACCTTCTATTTACGCCGTTTAGCTGTGATAGAGTGCGCGTGCTTATAACGCATTTATGGTGCAAAGTGTTCTGAGTCAACCCTCACAACAATGTTTATGAGCCTATCAAACTGCCTGAATAGTCCTTGTTGACAGGCTTTGCGCCTCGCCAATAGTAAGATATTCCTGTAAAACTTTGCCGAAAAGAATGCACGGGAATACAAATAGTCTTAACGGTTTATCAAGCTTTTACCAGTGATTGATCATGGGACAAGTGCAGTACAAGGTGCAGTACAAGGTGCAGTAAAAGGTGTAGCAGTGCAGTTAAAACAGTTATTAATTTCGGTACAAGGTACAGTTGAGTGTGTGCAGTAAAACAGTGCAAAGTGCTATCAATATGTAGTAGAAAAGTATTAATACTGTTGGCTAAAGACTCTTATAAAATGGGCGATAGCGCCAGCGCGCTCGCAGAGCTTCGCCCATTGTGTTGTAAGGGAGAAGGGGGAAAAGGGGTCAAAATTTACCCGATTAATTACTGTGACAACAGTTTTGAGTATTTTTACTTGTTACAAACTGTTTTAACTGTAAATAACATCCATTAAACTGTAAATCAATATTCACCAACTATCTAGTCTCTAATAGAATTAGGGTTGGTTCCCATAAATCCTATTTCTATACCATTTTCTCTAAGTAGGTCTCTGGCTTTTGTAATTCTTGACAATAATATTAAAAACGCTAACACAGGAAGTTTAGGCATAAAGCTTAATATGATAAAGGCTAATAAGAAAACTCTCGGCTGATTTAAGAGTTTTAATAGTTTAGATAAGCAAAAAGCTTGAAACAATCCAAACAGGATTTGAGTAATAATAACAATAGTTGCAAGATAACACGGTAGTAATTAAGTGCAGGAGGAAATTAATCATTTCAACAATCATGATACTTTTTAAATAAGCACCATAATAGTGGTGCTTTGGTGTAAAACTTTGATTCAAACTAAGTGCGATCGCTAACAACACTGTAATCTGAGTTAGAAAGTGTAGTCCCTTGTCGAGTAGTGTAAAAGTGAATCAAGTTAAGGTAATACTGAAAGTTATATATAGTAAACCGTCATAGTTTTACATAACAAAAGCGCCAAAATGAACAATCCTACACCATTACAGGAACTTTATACCCAAGAACTGGAAGCTCTTAAAGATGCCCCTCCAGTTCCTTTATATATTGATAAGCTAACAGCACTTGCCATCATCAATAATATCCAACTAGCACTCAAACAGCCTGAGAACAAGGGTTGGTCTGCTGAATCAGGAAAAGCGATCGCACTTCAGTTACAAGAACTTTTTTCCCCTAATTCTGCTATCTACCAAGTTTTAGAAATGGGTTGGAATACTGAACAAAAAGATCTTCTTTCCGAAGTTTTAAGTGAAGTTAATGAACTTTTAATTCCACCTAAAGAAGATTTATTAGAGCATCCATCTTTTCAAGCAAAACTCGAATCAGAACTATTTGAAATAGAAATTTCAAAAATGAGTCAAGCTATTATTTCCACATATTTTAAAAAATCAAATTCTGGGGTTAAGGATTTTACTAATAATGATGACAATACTGATAATAGCAACAAACCTAAATTAGAGAAGGCACAAAATAAACAGTGTAGTTTAGATTCTGACTTACGAATTAACTTTCTGGAAGAGCGAAAATATTTATATTTAAAGTCAATTGCTCCACAAAATATCAAAAATGCTGATAATTGGAAGCAAATTTATTTATTTAAAGGTGATGACGACTATATTTTAACCTTGCTTTATCAGCAGTACGAGCAAGCTTTTATCACAAAAACGAGAGATATTACAAAAGCGACTGAAGCAATTAGAACTATGTATGAAGTTCTCGAACTCAGTCCACCTAAAATAGTATTTGTAAATACTCCTGCTGCTGCTTTTGATTACTTGCTAGCAGATTACAAAAGAGCCATTGAGCAAGTTACCTTTTCTAGTGAGTCTTTAGAAGAGTGGGAGTTAATACTGCTCAAACAACTAAGACCTCAATTAATAAATCAACTAAATAGTGAGGAACTTCGTGTAGCTGTAGCAGATCTGGTAGAGCAATTAATAGCTGGATGCCTTAACTACCATTTGAAAAAATTGATTTTAACACCTTTTGGTAAGGACTTATCGACAAAAATCGAACAACGTTTGCTTGGTCGTTTAAAAAAGAAACTTCTTGAGCAAAAACCACGCTTAAAATGGGAGTTAGAAGAGTATCAACCTAAAGATGTTACTTACCACTTACTAGAAAAATTACAACAAAAATTTGTGTGCAATTTAGATTTAGAAGAAATGGTTAGAGCAAGTCTTGGGAGTGATTTAGAAGAGCGCATTTGGAGCCAACTTTGGAGCGAGATAGTCCGTCAAATGGACAGCTTCGCATCAATAAAATTAGTTAGTTGTATTCGGACTGAAGTATTGCTATATAAACATGGCTATTGGTTTGATTTTTTCATCAATGAGTTAGGTTGCACTTACCCCCGTAAAACCTGGGAAAGTTTTCAATTGCTCACCGAACATTGTGGATGGGTTTTTGCCTTTGAGGAACTGTGCATTGTTTGCGATCGTTTGAGTAGTCAATCATTGTCTAAGTAACGAGACTGAAATTTCAGTTCATAACTTAAGTAACAGTTTATTACCAACAGGATCAAATTCCCAACAAGGTGCGGTATAAAGTGAAACAAGGTGCAGTAGAACTGTTGAAAAGTGAAACAAGATGCAAAACATTGAAAAGTGAAACAAGAGAAAAACAATTTCAACAAGCACGGTACTTTTTGAGTAAGCACCCCGATAGGGGAGCTAATACAAGATATTAAATGTGCGATCGCACTATGCACACTATAAAGTTAAGGGTAGCCTATCGGCTCTTTGTTACAGACTGTTAAATACCTCCAAACAAATTAAAACCTGCTATCGCAGTTCAAATAAGTCTGTAAATTTATCACTTTCCATTTTTTACTGTTTTTACTGTTTTAACAGCAAGTTTACTTCTAATACTTAAACTCACTTTTAACAGTAATTCATTTTTTACCAAGTGAGTGCGTGCAGTTACAAAGTGCAGTGCAATCGCACTATTAACTATTAGATACAAGGTTAAACCTTGATAATAAGTTATTTAGCTGTTTAAGGAAGCCTAACGGCTTCTATGAAACCGAATTAAAACCTACATCCAGAAAACTGCTATCGCAGAGCAAACGAAAAAGTCTTTTTCCACTTGAAACATTAAACAGTTGTGTAGGTAATAGTACAACAAGGTAAATAGCTTTGATAACTACCCCAGATTTTTCCAAGGAATTAAAATTTGGTCTTGATTTAATTCCTTGGAAATTTCTACAGGTTGGAAGTACCGCGTCATGGAGTTTGGCTACAATTCCATCTGTGATTCTTGTGGTGACTGGTATTGAGCTATTAATTGCATTTGCTCTGCCTGACGATCTTGTTCTTGCTGTTGTAAAATTCCGTTCCAGCCAGCCTCATCCAGTTCTACCTTCTGACTGTTGGGTAAAACGCTCATTACTTCCTCTTCTAGTTCAATACCTTCCTCATCACCCTTAAAACTTACTACAACATCTTTCCCAAGCTTTTGTAGAGATTCTATTGGGAGTAAGTCAGCGTTCTCAGCACTGATGTACATAGTTTGGTTTTGACCAAAACTAGGATCTAATGCTACATAAGAAATTGCTTCGATTGGGTCTTGAGTGATAATGACTTTATTAATAGGTGCGTCACTTATTGAACTTATCCAGAATGTTGCAGGTTCTCCATTTACTTCTTGCTCGACATCTGGTTCTAGTGCCAAATTGAGCCATTCATTATCTTTGGTTTCAGGGTCAAGTACCCAAACGCCTGTTTCAACATTTTCTCCTGTACGCAAACTGAATACAGCCATGCCATCATCATTGGCGTAAACCCATTCTGCTTCGTGCAGCAGATCGAGTATTTCAGCAGGCAAACAGTATTCCTCAATTAAGTGCGATCGCAACGGCTGCCAATTTTCCTCAACTGGATCAACATCTACTGATTCATTATTATCATCATCCTGGTAAGGCTCAGTTGGAACAGTTGGATCACTTAGAACAGTTTGATTAGTTGGAATAGTTGGGTCATGTTGAACAGTTTGATTAGTTGGAGCAGTTGAGTCAGTTTGATCCGTTTGATAGTTAAGATTTGAGGCATCTGAGGGTGCGATAGCATCATTTGATTGCAACTGATTGGGTGCGATAGCACCAGTGTTTTCCTGTGCAATACTTTCCTCAAACAAAGCTCTCGCTTCATCTGATATCAACTCATTGAAGATGGGATTATTGATATTTTCTTTGTAAATATTATTGATCCGTTGTTCTTCTGCACGTCTATACTCTATTACTTCGGCTGTACGACGTGCTTGTTCTGCTGCTTGTTTTTCTCTTACTTGTTCTCGTATTTCACGTGCGCGATTTTCAAGGAACTCTTTATCAAAATCATCTGGAACAGCAAAAAGATCAGCGTAATTTAATTTCTCATCATCATTAGCAGTTTCATCACTACTAGCTGTTGCAGCTTCATCACTTTCTAGTTCAAGCTCTAGTTCTAATTCTGGTAGTAATGGCAGTTGCCCTGGTAAGTCTAATTTATTAGTGTGGGGTGGAGCGATCGCTCCAATAGTCTCGTTATCAGTTGTGGTCAAGTTCTGACTGGTTAAAGCTGGTGGACGACTGGAAGCTGTGGTAATTGCATTACTGTCTCGTTCTGGGTCATACTCTACGCCTCGATGCTTCTGTAATCCATTGAAAGTGTATGCCCTACCCAAGTGAGTGCCACTAAAAGCAATCTCGTCAAGCTCGTAAGAAATACCCATTGAGCCACTAACAGTTTCCTTAACTTGTATATTAATACCTTGATCTTTGAGGAGGTCGATCAGTTCTGGCATCGTTGGTTGTTGACTGCATAATTCGTCAATAGTGTCTTGTAGCTTGACGCGCACGCTATCTTCACCTGTTCGAGCAAGTAATCTACGTTCTCCAGTAGTGGGTGAACGTCTATCCTTGTCGTAGCTGCTTGGTGTTGGTGTTAGGTTGTAGTCTTGTTCAAGTTTTTTAACTACCGCTTCACTTCTTACTTTTTCCCAGCTATCGGTTACACACTTACCTGTATCTTCTCTTACTCGACAGGCTGCAATGTGAATGTGGTCATGATCTCGATCTGTATGGTGAACCACTGCGTATTTATTGCAGTCATAGCCCATTTCTTTTAGGTATTCTTTTGCAATTTTAAGCCAATCTGTAAGGGAAAGTTGGTCATTTGCTGGAACGCTCAAAGAAAAGTGACCAACAGGCTTTTGGACTCTAGCACTCTTGAGGCTACTTTCTTCCATTTTGTTTGCTAATTCCAAAGCTGTTTCTCCGACTATATTGCCACCGATCAACTCAGCACCAGGCTTAGAAAATAGGTAGTTGAGCAAGCCATGAAAATTACTGCCTTTAGTAACCTTGCTAATCATAGGCTGGAACTAATAGAGTGATTAGCAATTAAGGTACGCGCTTCGATTAGTTCGGCTTTTACAATCGTAAGTAGATGGCGGGTAGCTTCTGGTTGAGAACTATCTTTTATGTAGCTATTTAGTTCTGATAAAGTTTGTGCTGTTTTTTCAATAAATTGGAACTTGGTAGCATCGTCTAGTAATGGCGCTTCTTTGAGTGTGTGTTCTCTAAATAAGTCACTGACTGTGATCCGCTCACGCAATGCCATCCGTTCGGCTAATTCATTTTCACTCTTGGTTAGCCGTATTTGGATACGTTTGTTGCGGACTTCTTTAGCCATGCCCAATGTTGCCATCGCACAATTAGAATTTATTTTACAGGTTTAACAACGATTGCATTCTATGTCTTTCGGTAGT
>NC_019753.1:5305000-5315554 GCF_000317495.1 Crinalium epipsammum PCC 9333 | reverse complement strand
TCCACCCTGAAAAGCGATCGCACTACCTTAGCACACACCCAAACCTCCCCTTTAACCAGACTGCGCCATGACTGAAATTTTAGAAATCTCCCAACTTGGCAATTCTATCCTGCGACAACAAGCACAACCCATAGAAAATATCCACGACGAACATATCCAAAAGCTAATTGACGACTTGATCGCCACAGCCATAGCATCTAACGGCGTTGGCATAGCAGCGCCACAAACAGCCCAATCTTATCGCTTATTCATTGTGGCATCTCGCCCTAACCCCAGGTATCCCAGCGCCCCAAAAATGGAACCTACAGCCATGATTAATCCCAAAATCATTAGTCATTCATCAGATGTAGTCAAAGGCTGGGAAGGTTGTTTAAGTATTCCAGGTATTCGCGGTTTAGTTCCCAGATATCAAACTATTGAAGTCGAATACACCAGCCGTGATGGTAAGTTACATCGTCAAGAATTAACAGATTTTGTTGCTCGGATTTTTCAACACGAATACGATCACCTTGATGGCATCTTATTTATAGATCGGGTAGAAAATACCCAAGAACTTATGACTGAGCAAGAATACCTGCAACAAATTATTTAAAAGCAGGTAGCGATCGCTACAACTTTTAGGAAAACAAGTAGCGATCGCTACAACTTAACTGTTGATAATACAAAGAAACAAGCTTTAGCAGTAGGTATGATCGACGTAGAAAAAGGAGCGATCGCCCTCTTCACAAAGATATATATTTTAACTTATTAATAAGATTTAATAGCTAATTGTATAGATATTTTAAAAAACTCCAATTTTCTTGACATTACTACTACAAACCATATAAGTTCTAAGCAAGCTACAAAACTCCCTTAATTGTTTACTGTCTTTAAAAGTAAGCAAATTTTTACAGCATTAAAATATTGGCGGTCGCAATCAAGGAGCATCTTAAATAATGGCAGTTTCACTCACAAAAGGGCAACGAGTATCGCTTGATAAAGTAGCACCAGGGCTATCTGAAGCATTCGTTGGTTTAGGTTGGGACATTAAATCCACAGACACAGGCTATGATTTCGACCTTGATTCCTCACTATTCCTATTAGGTGCAAACGAAAAACTTTTATCTGATAACCATTTCATTTTCTACAATAATCTCATCAGTCCAGATCCCGATAAATCAGTTCAGCACATGGGGGATAATTTGACAGGCGCTGGTGAAGGAGATGATGAACTTATCAAAATCAACCTCAAAAAAGTACCAAACGAAATTCAAAAAATTGTGATCTGTGTAACTATCCATGAAGCACAACAACGCAAGCAGAATTTTGGTCAAGTACAAAACGCTTTCGTCAGATTAGTTAATGCTCAAACTCAACAAGAATCTGTCCGTTATGACTTAGTTGAAGACTACTCCGTAGAAACAGCTTTAATCATGGCTGAACTTTACCGCAAAGACGGCGAATGGCGGCTCAATGCAGTCGGCGCAGGGTATCAAGGCGGTTTACAAGCATTACTAGATCGCTATAGCTAACAGGTTAAAAAAATGGCAATTAATCTAGAAAAAGGTCAACGCATCTCGCTTTCTAAAGAAGCACCAGGACTAACAAAACTCATGTGCGGACTAGGATGGGATGTAGCAAAACCTTCAGGTGGTGGTTTGTTTGGAGCCTTCAGCAATAATGTTGACTACGACCTTGATTCATCTGTTATTTGTTTAGATGAAAATGATAAAGCCAATAATCAGGGTAATGTCATTTATTTTAGTAATCTCCAACATAAATCAGGAGCTATTACTCATCTAGGTGATAATCTTACGGGTGCAGGAGACGGGGACGACGAGCAAATTCTTGTGAGTTTAAATCAGATACCAGCAGAAATTTCTAAACTGGTTTTTACTGTCAATATTTACAATTGCCTAGAACGTAAACAAGATTTTGGACAAATTAAAAATGCCTTTGTACGCTTGGTAAATATATCCAACAATAAAGAAATTGCTCGGTATAACTTATCAGGTCAAGAATACAAAGGTATGACAGGAATGATTATGGCTGAAATCTATCGGCACAATAACGAGTGGAAAATGGCAGCAATTGGTAACGGCGTTAAAGTCAATGGTTTGGGTGAGCTTGTTAAAGCTTATGCTTAACTAACCTGTTAGTATAAATTTTGAACCGAAGTTGTTTTGTATAAATCAAGAGAAATTATGTCAATTAACCTCAGCAAAGGTGAAAGAATTAATCTTTCCAAAGAAGCTCCTAGTTTGACAAAAGCCGGAATTGGTTTAGGATGGGATATCAACGCTACAGACACAGGGGCAGCATTTGATTTAGATGCTTCTATATTTATGTTAGGAGCTAATGGCAAAATTCCTAACGATCAATACTTTGTTTTCTACAATAACACCCAATCCCCTGACGGTTCCGTCAAGCATTTGGGAGATAGCCTTACCGGAGAAGGTGCAGGAGATGATGAAACAGTTGAAATTGATCTTAGTAAAGTAGATGCTTCAATTCAAGAAATAGTTTTTGTTGTCACCATCCATGAAGCAGATACAAGAAAGCAAAATTTTGGGCAAGTCAGGAATTCTTTTATCAGAATTTACGACAACGCTACAGAAAAAGAAATTACCAAGTATGAATTAGAAGAAGATTTTTCTACAGAAACAGCAATTGAATTTGGGAAACTTTACAGAAAAGACGGGGATTGGAGATTTCAAGCTGTCGGCGCAGGATATAAAGCAGGACTGCAAAAATTTGTCGATCAGTATGCTTCTTAAATAGTTATCTCAAGAAGCTAAAGAAAACAAAATAATTAAGAAGGGGCTAACAACGATGAATGCCCCCTTTTTATTAAATTTTTAATCTCCCAGCATAATTATTTATCAGAGGATGCAGACAAGATGGGAATTCAATTAACCAAAGGTGGCAGGTTCAATCTTTCTAAAGAAGCGCCAAATTTAAAAAAGCTTGCTATTGGCTTGGGTTGGGAAGTAAGTAATTCAGGACAAAATTATGATATAGATGCTTCTGTATTTATGTTAGGCGCGGCAGGCAAAGTAATTAATGAAAAATACTTTGTATTCTACAATAATTTGAAATCACTTGATGGCTCAGTAATACATTCAGGCGATAACAAAACTGGGCAAGGTGAAGGTGATGATGAAACCATTTATGTAGATTTGCCAAAAGTTAAAATTGCTATTGAGCAAATTGTTTTTGTTGTTACAATTCACGAAGGAAAAGAAAAAAATCAAAATTTTAGCCAAATTAAAAAGGCGTTTATCAGACTTTATAATCAAGAAACCGGAATTGAGTTAGCTCGATATGATTTAAAAGAAACTTTTTCACAAGAAACTGCTTTAGAGTTTGGCAGGTTATATAAAAAAGATATTGATTGGAGATTTCAAGCAGTAGGGGAAGGCTATAAAGCCGGATTACAAAGTTTTGTAGATAAATATTTGGTTGAGAATAAACATCAAGAACAAGAACAGAAAAAAGAATCTCAGCCAGCTATCTCTCAAGGTAGTAGTAAGAGCAACGGTGCGATGGTTATTCAGCTTAAGAGAGTTGGCGATTCGCATACGTTTAATCTTCGCAAGTCGAGTGACTCTGAGCAGTTACTGATTCAGGTTAACCTCAACTGGAATCGGCAGGAAACCCAGAGTGGTGGGTTATTAAAAAATATCCTTGGTATGAACAAAACACCCGATCTAGATTTAGGATGTATATATGAAATGAATGATAGTCAAGAAGGAGTTATTCAGCCTTTAGGAAACAATTTTGGTTCTAAAGATTCTTTTCCCTATATTTGGCTTGATCGAGATGATCGTACTGGGGCTGCGGTAAACGGCGAAAATCTTTACATTTTTAGACCCGATTTGATTAAACGAATTATGTTCTTTGCGTTGATATATAGGGGAGCTTCTGATTTTAAGTCGGTTCAAGGGCGTATGCTTTTTAAAGTTAGCAATGGGGAAGAGATCTTTCTTGAACTTGATAATCCTGATAATAATCGACCTTTTTGTGCTGCTGCAATGATTAAGAATACTGGCTCCAAAATTGTAGCTTCTAAAGAAGAAAAATACTTTTCAGGGCATGAGGAAGCAAGCAAGCACTATAAATTTGGATTAAATTGGACTATTGGTTTTAAATAAATGTCTCTGTACAATCGCCTAGATTTAACCAAATATAATCGCAAACTTAAACAAATTCCCCTTTTCCAACGTCTCAATCTCACTAGATCCCCCAAACTTCGATGTCAGGGATGCCCTTCAATTATTCAGTATGAATGGGAATTACGTCTACCAAATTAAATATTTTATTCTTCCCCTACTCCTTTTTATTGCTGGAGAGGGGAAATTTATTTACACAATCTGTGACCTACATTCTTTCTAAAACTGGAATACCTAACAAGGTTAATCCTAACTTCAACGTTCTAGCGGTCAAATCACACAACGATAACCTTGATATGCGTTGCGGTTCTTCCGCTTGCAGTACAGGACAGCGATCATAAAATTGATTAAACTTCTGACTAAGTTCAAACAAATATTGACACAACCGATTTGGCATTAAATCTTGTTCAACTTCTCTAAGAACTTCACTCAGTTGTAAGAGATGCTTCGCCAAAACTAATTCTGTTTCTTCCTGCAATAAAATTTTGGCATCTGCACCCAAGTTATCAAAATCAATTCCACCTTTACGGCTAATTCCTTGAATCCGCACATAAGCATAAAGCATATAAGGTGCGGTATTACCTTGCAAAGCCAGCATTTTATCGTAACTAAACATATAATTGCTGGTACGATTTTGGCTTAAATCAGCATATTTAACCGCACTAATACCAACAGTTTTAGCTACGTTTTCAATAAATTCTTCAGTTTCTTGTCGTCCTTCTTCCTGTAATCTAGTTTTTAAGTCAGTACGCGCCCGTGCGATCGCCTCATCCAATAAATCACGCAACCGTACAGTTTCCCCAGAACGAGTTTTCAGCTTTTTATTATCTTCCCCTAACACCAGCCCAAAGGGAACATGAACCACTTCCACATCATCTGGAATCCACTCCGCCCGTCGTGCTACCTGGAAAAACTGAGCAAAATGATTTGCTTGTCCAGCATCCGTAACATAGATAATACGTTCCGCGCCATCCTGTTCAATCCGATAGCGCAACGCTGCTAAATCAGTAGTAGCGTAGTTGTATCCACCATCTGACTTTTTCACAATCAACGGTAGAGGCTGTCCTTCCTTATTAGTAAAACCATCCAGAAAAACGCACATAGCACCAGCGTTTTCTACCAACAAACCCAGCTTATCTAAATCTTCTAAAACTGCTGGTAGCAAAGGATTATAAAAAGATTCACCACGTTCTTGCAGATGAACATCTAGTAAATCATAAATTACCTGAAACTCGCGCCGAGATTGCTCACACAATAACTGCCAAGCCCTGTTAGTATCTTCAGCACCAGCTTGCAGTTTAACAACTTCCTGCCGCGCTAGTTCTTGAAATTCCTGATCTTCATCAAACCGCTTCTTAGCTTGACGATATAAAGAAACTAAATCACCTAAATCCAAAGCATTAGCCGTAGTCAAAGCTTCTGGATATGCTTCCCGCAAATAAGCGATCAACATTCCAAACTGAGTACCCCAGTCGCCGACATGATTCAGTCGCAGGACATCGTGACCCCAAAATTCTAAAATCCGAGCAATGCAATCTCCAATAATAGTAGAGCGCAAATGCCCAACGTGCATTTCCTTAGCAATATTAGGGCTAGAAAAATCAACTACTACTCGCTCTTTAGTTTTAGGAGATTCAACCCCCAATCGAGCATTTGCCTGAATAGCATTGAGTTGGGCTTCTAAATATTCCGGTTTGAGTGTGAAATTGATAAAGCCTGCACCTGCAACAACAGGCGGTTGACAGATATCATTGATATCAAGATGCTGAACAATTGCTTGTGCGATCGCTCGTGGCGGCTTCCCCAACCGCTTAGTCAGAGATAGAGGCGCATTTGACTGATAATCACCAAACTTAGGATTACTAGCATTTACCAGCATAGGATCGCATCCAGCATACTCGCTGCCAAAGGCTGCAATCAAAGCCTGATCAAATTTCTTTTTTAGTTGTTCTACCGTAGAATTCATTGAGCTTTTGTTGGGGATTTAACCGAGCGTTTCTTTCTCCTCCATACTACTAAGGTCTAGGTTCATACTCAAATCCAACCAAGTTGAGCGAGTAATCGGCGCACTGCTGGATATATAATCCACACCCGTTTCAGCAACCGCGCGAATAGTTTCCAAAGTGATATTACCCGAAGCCTCAATTTTGATGCGATTATTGCGATCGCGAATTATCTCTACAGCTTGACGCATCATTTCCACAGGCATATTATCCAGCATGATAATATCCGCTCCATACTGCAAAGCTTCTTTAACTTGCGCCAGTGTTTCCGTCTCCACCTCTATAGTTAACGGATAAGGCATTTGGGAACGGATGCGAGTAATAGCTTTTTCTATTCCTCCAGCCGCTTCAATGTGATTATCCTTAATCATCACTGCATCATCTAATCCCATGCGATGATTAACCGCCCCTCCCACCTGAGTAGCGTACTTTTCCAACAGCCTTAATCCAGGGGTAGTTTTGCGAGTATCCACCAGCTTTGTTGGTAAATCTGCTATTTGCTCAACATATTTACGAGTTAATGTTGCAATTCCACTTAGTCGCATAGCTAAATTTAAAGCAACTCGTTCTCCCGTCAGCAACGCTGACAACGACCCCTGCATCTGTGCAACAACCTGTCCTCGCTGACAAACTTCACCCTCAGCCGCGACAGCCACAAAACTTACATCTGAATTCAAAAGTTGAAATACTCGCCCAGCTAAAGGTAATCCTGCAATCACACCAACTTCTTTAGCAGTCCACGAAGCTTGACCAGAACTAGATTCCCAGCCCAACAACCCTTGAGTTGTGCGATCGCCCCGACCAATATCTTCTAATAACCAGTTGTGGAGGAGTGGATCTAGTACTATCCAGGGAGGTAAAACTGCGATCATTTGTTTGAGTTGCTCAGTCATAGCCATTGCCTCTTTACCAGAAAATTGGGTTTAAGCTTTCCCGTCATAGATCGGACGGCTTTATATTAAAAAGATATGATTTTAAACATACTTTTAACGATTCCAATAAGACTCTTATTTTGTAAAAGAGAGAAGTGGAAAGGTAATCAACAACGTTAAAAACCTCGCATTTAACTGATGCACTGAACCTTGATAACCTAAGCTAGGGCGTTCCGCAGAGAAATGTTTCTGCGGGTAAAAGTTCAGAACACCAAGCAATAGAGAACCGAGTAATCGTGTTTAAACTATACGGTAGAACATACCGAAATAGGGTGTTGAAATACACTGAAAGACTGAGGAGAGAACCATCTCTGGATTCGACACCGCAAGGGGTTTAGTTTAAGTGGACTCAGTAAACTAGTAATTCTGAGAGGCGACTTCAGAAGAATCCCTCTACCATCAGGTCGGGGAGTATGTCAAAAATTATCACTCATGCAATAGAGCGTAGTGAAAGGCTTGCGATCGCTCACTAATAACCTTGCCAGTTGTTCATAACCCTGTGTTGATGAATATACGGCTAGGTAATCAACCTACGAAGACTGTAACTTTGGCTAGCCCCAATCCCAAAGATATAGGCAGTTTGAAGCGATCTGAAAAAAAATTCTCTCAAAAGGTTGACAGTTTGAATTGTAGTTGCTACATTAATAAAGCGGTCGAGAGAAAAGACGCGAAAGCGCAGCACTCACGAAGCGCCTGAACCTAGAAAATTATATAGTTTGAAAGCTTTATAGCACGAAACCTCGTCAAAAAGCAATTAAGCCTCAAAGGTAATAACTTTGAGCAAAATGGAACTGTGGTTCCAAAAGTAAGCCGAGCAAAACTCATTACATAAAATGGAGAGTTTGATCCTGGCTCAGGATGAACGCTGGCGGTCTGCTTAACACATGCAAGTCGAACGGGTGTAGCAATACATTAGTGGCGGACGGGTGAGTAACGCGTGAGAATCTGGCTTTAGGTTCGGGACAACCACTGGAAACGGTGGCTAATACCGGATGTGCCGAAAGGTAAAAGGTTTACCGCCTGAAGATGAGCTCGCGTCTGATTAGCTAGTTGGTGTGGTAAGAGCGCACCAAGGCGACGATCAGTAGCTGGTCTGAGAGGATGATCAGCCACACTGGGACTGAGACACGGCCCAGACTCCTACGGGAGGCAGCAGTGGGGAATTTTCCGCAATGGGCGAAAGCCTGACGGAGCAAGACCGCGTGAGGGAGGAAGGCTCTTGGGTCGTAAACCTCTTTTCTCTGGGAATAAGAAAGTGAAGGTACCAGAGGAATCAGCATCGGCTAACTCCGTGCCAGCAGCCGCGGTAATACGGAGGATGCAAGCGTTATCCGGAATGATTGGGCGTAAAGAGTCCGTAGGTGGTGATTCAAGTCGATTGTTAAAGAGCGGGGCTTAACCCCGTAGAAGCAGTGGAAACTGAATCACTAGAGAGAGGTAGGGGTAGAGGGAATTCCCGGTGTAGCGGTGAAATGCGTAGAGATCGGGAAGAACACCAGTGGCGAAAGCGCTCTACTGGACCTCATCTGACACTGAGGGACGAAAGCTAGGGGAGCGAAAGGGATTAGATACCCCTGTAGTCCTAGCCGTAAACGATGGATACTAGGTGTTGTCTGTATCGACCCGGACAGTGCCGTAGCTAACGCGTTAAGTATCCCGCCTGGGGAGTACGCACGCAAGTGTGAAACTCAAAGGAATTGACGGGGGCCCGCACAAGCGGTGGAGTATGTGGTTTAATTCGATGCAACGCGAACAACCTTACCAGGGCTTGACATGTCTGGAATCTTCGTGAAAGCGAGGAGTGCCTTCGGGAACCAGAACACAGGTGGTGCATGGCTGTCGTCAGCTCGTGTCGTGAGATGTTGGGTTAAGTCCCGCAACGAGCGCAACCCTCGTCCTAAGTTGCCAGCATTAAGTTGGGCACTCTGAGGAGACTGCCGGTGACAAACCGGAGGAAGGTGGGGATGACGTCAAGTCAGCATGCCCCTTACGTCCTGGGCTACACACGTACTACAATGCTACGGACAAAGGGCAGCCAACCAGCGATGGTGAGCAAATCCCATAAACCGTGGCTCAGTTCAGATTGCAGGCTGCAACTCGCCTGCATGAAGGTGGAATCGCTAGTAATCGCCGGTCAGCATACGGCGGTGAATTCGTTCCCGGGCCTTGTACACACCGCCCGTCACACCATGGGAGCTGGTCATGCCCGAAGTCGTTACCCTAACCTGTAAAGGAGGGGGATGCCGAAGGCAGGGCTGGTGACTGGGGTGAAGTCGTAACAAGGTAGCCGTACCGGAAGGTGTGGCTGGATCACCTCCTTTTAGGGAGACCAACTACAAAGTGTGAACTCACAGATTCACCCACAGTAGTCATCCCAGGTCAAGCGAGAGTTAGTCTAAAGGCTTTCAAACTATTAATGGTTCGGTTTAAACAATGTGGAAACACATCTAGCAATCTGACAATAACGAGAGTCAGCCTGCTGGATTTAATCCAGCTAGAACCTTGAAAACTGCATAGCAACAAAAAAAGTAGGTAGTCGAAACAGAACTACGAAGTGTGAAAACACCAGTAGAAAACCTGTTTGACAATTAATAGTGGTCAAGATAATAAGGGCTGATGGTGGATACCTAGGCACACAGAGGCGAAGAAGGACGTGATTACCGACGAAACGCTCCGGGGAGTTGGAAGTAAACATTGAGCCGGAGATGTCCGAATGGGGCAACCCTTTATACAACCTGTTGAATCCATAGACAGGTATGAGCCAACCCAGCGAATTGAAACATCTTAGTAGCTGGAGGAAAAGAAATCAACAGAGATTCCCTTAGTAGCGGCGAGCGAAGCGGGAACAGCCTAAACCACGAAGTATATCTTTGTGGGGTAGTGGGACAACAGATACAAGACCCATGAAGCTAAACGAAGCAGCCTGATTGCTGCACCAGAGAAGGTGAAAGTCCTGTAGTTGAAAGTGAATTGGGCTTAGTTGCATCCCGAGTAGCACGGGTCACGAGAAATCCCGTGTGAATCAGCGAGGACCATCTCGTAAGGCTAAATACTCCTGTGTGACCGATAGTGAACAAGTACCGCGAGGGAAAGGTGAAAAGAACCCCGCAAGGGGAGTGAAATAGAACATGAAACCATCAGCTTACAAGCAATGGGAGGACGATTAAACGTCTGACCGTGTGCCTGTTGAAGAATGAGCCGGCGACTTATAGGCACTGGTAGGTTAAGGTAAGATTTACCGCAGCCATAGCGAAAGCGAGTCTGAATAGGGCGTTTAATCAGTGTTTATAGACCCGAACCCGGGTGATCTAACCATGTCCAGGATGAAGCTTGGGTAACACCAAGTGGAGGTCCGAACCGACCGATGTTGAAAAATCGGCGGATGAGGTGTGGTTAGGGGTGAAATGCCAATCGAACCCGGAGCTAGCTGGTTCTCCCCGAAATGTGTTTAGGCGCAGCGGCTGAGAT